>JBBRVT010000011.1:0-23209 GCA_038246615.1 Burkholderiales bacterium | reverse complement strand
GCTCACCGGCTTCGACAGCTTCACCATCAGCGCCTACCCGCCGGGCAAGGATCCGTCGTGGACCGGCAAGTATGCCGCGCTCACCGGCAACGGCACGCTCGACCTGTTCGACGGTGCGCTGGCCCTGAAGGGCGACTTCTCGCTCATCGTGGCCGAGGTGCGGGGCGCGGTGACGCTGGAGCTGGGCGCCACCGCCGTGCTCGACCTGCCGGTGCTCGAACCCCTGGGCGTGACCGGCACGCTGGGCTTCGTGATCGACGGTGCCAACACCGGCCTGTACGGCGCCTTCGAGGTCGGCGGCAACAACCCGAACTCCACCATCATCGATGGCGGCAGCGTGTTCAGCGTGTCGGGCCAGTTCCTGCTGCAGATCAACACCACCAGCCAGAGCAAGCAGGTGCGTGGCCGCGATCCGGTCACCGGCACCTTCTTCGACGCCAGCGGCCGGCCGGCCGAGGTGGTGATCGGCGCGCAGACGCTGCGCATCGCCGGCCGCGCGGCCATCGAGGTCGGCCCGATCGAGCTGCGTGGCGCGGTCGACCTGCTGATCAACAACCAGGGCGTGCAGGCGGCGATGAACGTCACGCTCGACCTGGGCGATTTCGGCGAGATCGCCGTGGCCGGCGCGGCGGCCTTCGGTGTGGACGCCAACAACGACGCGTTCTTTGCGCTGATGGTGCGCACCCGGGTGCAGATCGGCGTGTCGGTGATGAACATCGACGCCCAGGCCGCCCTGCGCATCAACACCAGCAGCCTGGACTACACCACGCTGCAGGGTGATGTGCTGGCGGCCAACACCCTGTTCGACCTGGAGCTGAGCGGCGCGCTGAAGATCCTGGCCTTCAACGTCGATTTCCGCGGCCGCATGAGCGTGATCGACGAGGTCTTCAAGCTCGAGTTCGACGGCCGGCTGAACTTCTTCAATGCGCTGCGGGTCGATGTCGGCGGCTACATCACCTCGCAGGGCGACTTCGAGGTGCGCGGCAAGGCCGAGATCGACATCTACCTCGGCCCGCTGCACCTGAATGCCGGCATGAGCGTGCTCTTCAGCAGCCAGCCGCGCTTTGCCGCCGCCGCCTGGGGGTCGCTGGACTTCGAGCTCGACTTCGGCCTGTTCGAGATCGACTTCACCATCGCCGGTTTCCGCGGCGAAATCGACATCACGCCGGCATCGGCCTACCTGGCCGCGCGCGCCACGGTGATGGGCATCACCATCTCCGGCAGCTACATCTGGCGCTGGGGTGCGCCGCCCGACATCAGCCACCTGGCCAGCGACGGCACGCTGTACCTGCACATGGGCGACCAGTCGGGCCGCTACGGCAGCGGCAAGCTGTACGACGACACCATCAACGAGTCGTTCAACATCGACACCAGTGCCGATGGCGGCCAGATCTTCGTGCGCTCGCTGGGCGAGACCGACACCTACAGCGCCTCCCAGGTGCGGCGCATCGTGGCCAGCGGCGGCAAGGGCAACGACTTCATCTACGTCGACCGGCGCGTCAACGCCGCACTCGACTTCGACGGCGGCGCCGGCAACGACGGCTTCATGGTGCTGGGCGGCGCTGCGGGCAGCCAGATCCGCGGCGGTGCGGGCAAGGACGAGTTCGTCGGCGGCACGCGCAGCGGCCTGTATTTCTGGGGCGGCGACGGCAACGACCGCTTCGTCGGCGGCGAGGGCGCAGAGTTCATCGACATGGGCGCCGGCGAGAACACCATCTTCGGTGGCGGCGGCAACGACACCATCCGCATCAACGGCACGCTCGACACGGTGGATGCCGGCGCCGGCGATGACCTGATCACCACCACGCTGGCCGGCGTGCTCAAGCTCGTCGGTGGCGACGGCAACGACCGCCTGGTGCTCGACAGCTTCAGCTCCAGCGCAGCGATCCAGCTCAACGACCATGCGCTGGTGGTGACCAGCGGCGGCGGCGTGGTGCGCAGCGCCGGCTTCGATGATTCGCTGGAGCAGATCACGCTGAACGACAGCGCCGCCACCACCGCGCTGCGCTCGGGCACGGGCGCCAGCTGGGGTGCCACCGACCTGGTGCTCGACGTTGCCGGCGTGCTCGATGTCACCCAGGCCCGCCTGGTGGCGCCGCAGGCCCTGTTCAGCGTCTCGGCGGCCGGCATCAACGGCACGCTGAACACCGACCTGGCCGAGTTGAGCGTGGTCAACCGCGGCACGGCCGGCGCGGCCACCGACGACATCGTCGTGCGCGAGGCCGACAACCTGAGCCTGGTGACCGCCGGCCGTGGCGCAGGCGGCCTGTCCACGCCCAGCGGCCACATCGACATCGCCCTGGCCGGCCGCGAGGCCCTGCTGTCGCTCCATTCAGGCGTCATCAGCACCGGCACCGGCGGTGGTGCCATCACCATCGTTGCCGACGACGTCGACTTCGCGTCCGGCAACAACCGGGTCACCGGCACCGGGGCGCTCACCCTGCGCAGCCAGGCTGCGGCGCAGAACTACCGCCTGGGCAGTGCCGCGCAGTCGGCCTTCGGCGTGGACAGCTCGCTGGCCGGCGCCACCGGCTTTTTCGACCTGGGCATGCGTGACCTGTCGGCCCTGGCTGATGGGTTCTCCGCCATCACCATCGGCCATGTGGCGCCGGGCGTGCTGGTGCGCATCGGCGACATCGAAGACGGTGTCAGCGGCCTGTTCAGCTTCTCGGCCCGGCTGGACGACACCACCCGCATCGTCGGCGACCGCATCGAGGTCGTCGGCGACGTGCAGGCCTCGCAACGGCTGACGCTGGATGCCCGTGCGCTGAAGATCGAGCGCCAGAACATCCACGCCCCGATGGGTGCGCCCGATGCCGGCCTGCGCGGGCCCGACCTGCGGCTGAACGTGGCCGAGCAGATCCTGGTGCAGGGCTGGGCGATTGCCCAGAACCTGCTCGACATCCGCGTCACCGCCAGCACCGGCGACGGCGGCTTCGTCACTTACGGCAATCAGATCAACAGCTTCACCGCCGACCAGGGCAGCACGGTGCAGACGCTGGCCGCCGGCAGCCTGCTCAGCATCGTCACCTCGCATTCGGTGCTCTCGGCCACCGGCCTGTTTGCCGGCGTCAACAACGGCAGCGATGCCCGCATCAACCTCAACGCCGGCACCGGCCTGACGCTGCTGGAAGGCGGCACCGTGGCCACGCGCCACGACCGTGGCGCGATCACGCTGACCGCCGGCAGCTTCATCCATGTGCTGTCGGGCAGCGCGGTGGTGTCGGGGGCACGTTTCGACGACAACGCCCAGGCCTACCGCACCGGCGTCGACTCGACGCTGGTGCTGCGCACCGCCGGCGAATTGACATTGGCCGGCTCGCTGACCGCGTCGGGCGCGATGACGCTGGACGCCGGCGAGGTCACCGACGACTTCGCCGACTACTTCAACACCCTGCCGGGCAACACCTACGAGGTGCTGGGCGCGCCGGTGCAGATCACCGATGCCGCCAGCATCGCAGCCGTCACCGCTGCGCTGAATGCCGGCACCGTGCATGCCAACCTGCGCGCGCTGTTCGGCGGCGGCGATCTGGTGCTGGGCAGCGGCGCCACTGTTGTCTCGGTGGCCAACTACGTGGTCTTTGCCGACCTGCCCGAGGCCACGCGCCACGCGATCGCGGTGGCCAACGGCTACACGGTGCACACCAACGGCGGTTACTTCAATCCCGACACCGGCCGGTTCTTCGAGACCATCGCCAACGGCCCGGTGATCGCCTATACGCTGGACGGCGTGGCCTGGGGCGCCGCCGGCCGGCCTGTCGCGGGCACCGCCTTCACCGCGCTCAGCGCCGTGCAGCAGCAGGCGGTGGCGGCGTCGCTGGGCTATGTGCGCCACGCCGGCACGGTGTTCTACAACGACCAGGCGCCCGCCGGCCAGGCGGTGCGTGCCGGCTTCCTGCAGGGCGTTTCGGCCGACTACAACAACGCCGACATCGACTGGGCCGGCGCCGGCATCGCCGCGCCGGCGGCCGGCACGCCGTTCTCGGCACTGTCGGGCGCACAGCGGCTGGTGGTGGCCAATGCCCTGGGCTACCTGTGGGACTATGACCAGATCCCGCTGGACGCCTGGTCGGCCGCCAGCTTCGACTACAGCGGCGTGCCGCAGCAGGAGTGGATCGACGCGTCCACGCTGAACTACGCGCTGGCCATCGGCGATGCCGACTGGGGCACCGCGGAAAAGCCGGCCTCGGGCACGCTGTACACCGAGCTCGGCGTGGCCCAGCGCGCGGTGGTCGACCGCATGGTGCAGTTCGCCCCGGTGCAGACCGACCGCCTGACCCTCGGCGGCAGCTACACCGCCGGCGAGCAGGTGGTGGTGACCATCAACGGACAGCGCATCGGCTACACGGTGGCGGCGGCCGACATCGGCGCCACGGCAGCCGCCACCCAGGCCTATGTCGCGCGCGGCCTGGCAGCGGCCATCAACGGCAACGGCAGCGTGGCAGCGGCCGTCACCGCCGACGCCAGCGTCATCAAGGCCCAGCTCGACGCCGACGACCAGCCGGTGGGCAGCGACACCGTGGTGCTGCGCGTGCGCACCGATATGGTGGCCACGCTGTTCACGCTGACCACCAGCGATGCCCGGCTGGCACTGGAGCACAACCCGTTCGACGAGTTGAACATCGACCAGCAGCGCCTGGTGGCAGCCAAGCTGCGGCCGGCACTCGATGTGCAATACCGCGACCTCACTGCCGCCCAGCAGCAGGTGGTGGCGCGCGCGCTCAACCAGTTGCAGGCCGGCGACAGCACGCTGCAGTTCTTCAACTACAGCGCCGACCCGGGCAAGAAGCTGGTCACCGGCTTCAGCGAAGGCCTGGTCACCGACTACACCAACGAAGACACCGCCTGGGGCGCCGCCGGTGCCCCGGCAGCCGGCGCCGCATTCGCCAGCCTCACCCCCGCCCAGCAGGACGTGGTGGCGCGCGCACTCGGCCACGAGCGCTTCAGCGGCGTCCATTTCTTCAAGGCCAACGCCACGGTCAACGCGCGCTGGGTCAGCGGCTTTGCCGAAGGCGGCGGCGCCTACGACCTGCGCAAGATCGACTTCGGCGGTGCCGCCGAGCCGGCTGCCGGCACGGGCTTCGAGGGGCTGAGCCTGGCGCAGCGCGCCATCGTGCTGGCCGCGCTGGGCTACGACCGCACCGACCGCCAGGTCTATGTCAAGCCCAACGCCAGCGGCATGGCGGTGATCGATGCGCTGGTCGAAGGCGCGGCCAGCGGTGCGCACTACGACACCACCACCCTGGACTGGGGCAAGGTGGTGCCTGCCGCACCAGGCGCGGCCTGGGCCGACCTGACGCTGGACCAGCAGGACCGCGTGCTGGCCCAGCTGGGCTACAGCCGCTGGGACGGCCTGGTGTTCCACAAGGCCGATGCGCCGGCCGCCGACCGCTGGCGCCTGGGCTTCGCCGAAGGCACCGACTACGCCAACGACAGCATCCGCTGGAGCCGTGTGGACGTGCCGGCCGCCGATGCCACATTCGGCCAGCTGACGCCCGAGCAGGCCGCCCTGGTGCTGGAGCAGGCCGGCCTGGACCGCTACAGCGGCACGGTGTTCGTCAACACCGCCGCAGCCGCAGGCCGCCAGCTGGTGACCAGCTTCACCGTCGACTACAGCAGCCCCGATGCGCCGGCCGTGCCCACCCAGCGCTGGCTGCTGGACGACGGCAGCAACCGCTACCTGGTCTACGCCGAAGACGGCAACAACGACGGCACCATCGACCGGCTGCTGGTGCAAGACCCGCATCCTCTGTTGGGCCAGCGCGGCGCAGGCTTCCTGCTCGCCGGCACCATCACCACGCTGCAGGACAACGCCGACTTCGTCATCGACGTGCGCGACGACGCCATGGTGGTCGGCGGCCAGATCAAGCTGCTGGGCCAGGGCTCCGACCTGGTGATCCGCTCTGACCGCAGCGTGTACTGGCAGGGCCAGGCCGAGGTGCACGGCAACATCACGCTGGAAGGCCGCGGCGCCCAGGGCGCCGGCGCACCGCTGGACGGCATCAGCGTCTATGTGCACGCCGCCTCGGCACTCACTGCGCAGCTGGCCGGGGCCCACATCCGCATCACCGGCGCCGCCGATGTCGAGCTGCACGGTGCGCTCACCGCCGGCGGCGTGCGCGGCAGCACCGGTGTCACCTGGCTGGGCCCGGACTCTACCGTCACGGTCACGGCCGGCGAGCAGATCCTGGTCAACAACGCCATCGCCGCTGCCAGGTCGGTGCGGCTGGTGACCACCGGCGTGCCCGGCGCCGACGACGGCCATGTCTCGGTCTACCTCGACACCGTGGCCGGCCTGACCGCCGCTGGCCTGACCAGCGACGCGTCCGGTGGGCTGGTCGAGATCAGCGCGGTCGGCGGCATCACGTTGGGCGGCATGGTGCTGTCCGGCGGCCAGGCCACGCAGACCTTCAACAGCCAGGGCCGGCTGACGGCAGAGACCGTCGCCTGGTCCGACGAAGAATCGGTGGTGCGCATCACCGCCGGCGGCCAGCTGAACCTGGGCG
This sequence comes from Burkholderiales bacterium, assembly GCA_038246615.1. GTDB lineage: Bacteria > Pseudomonadota > Gammaproteobacteria > Burkholderiales > Burkholderiaceae_C > Pseudaquabacterium. The sequence goes on along the minus strand of JBBRVT010000011.1, from coordinate 16,703 downwards.
TCATCACCCTCAGCGATGACGGCGACCGGGTCGAGGTCGGCGCGCGGGTGCGGGCCCAGACCAGCATCGCCCTGGCCGGCGGCGCCAATGCCGACCGCATCGGCGTGCGCCTGCCCGGCGCCGCCGTGGTGGCGGTGGCCAACCCCGATGGCCTGATCACCATCAACTCGGCCCAGGACGCCTGGCTGATGGGCCAGCTGGTGGCCGGCGGCGAGGTGGTCGACCGCTACGACACCGCCGGCTTCTATCTGGGCAGCCTGGTCAACTCCTTCGACGGCGATTCGGTCATCCGCATCCTGGCCGACGAGAAGGTCACGCTCGGCCGCGACCTGCTGGCCGGCCAGACCATCGACGTGCGCGGCGGCCGCAGCAGCCGTGCCGCGACCGCCGACGACCCCTGGGCCGACGAAGGCCTGGTGGTCCAGGGCAATGTGCAGTTCCGCACATGGCGTGAGAACAGCAGCATCACGCTGTCGGCCAGCGGCGACCTGTCGGTGTTGACGCCGGTCTGGACGCAAGCGCTCATCGCCGACGGCTTTGCCGAGTTTGCCGACGGCCACCTGAGCCAGCCCGCCAGCCTGCGGCTGATCGTCGAAAACGGCAGCACCGACCTGGAGGCGGTGCTTGTGCTGCCCGCCAACCGCAGCGCCGGCAACAACGGCCTGGGCGCTCTGGTGGACGACATCAACGACCTGATCGCCGCCAGCGCGCTGGCCGGGCGGGTGGCGGCGCGGCTGGACGACGGCCGCATCAAGCTCACCGGCAACCAGGAACTGCGCATTGCCGCCGTGGCCGGCGGCGGTGCCGAGCGCTTGGGCTTCACCCAGATCGCCGCCAGTGCCGCCACGGCTGGCGCCACCGTGTCGCAGCGCCCGTATGCCATCGACGCGTCCCAGGCCGGGTCGGTGGTCAACCTGGGCCGCGCCAATGCGCCGGCCGGCACCATCACCATCGCCGGCGCGATCCGCGCGCACAGCGGCATCAACATGTTTGCCGGCACCAGCGCCACCGGTGCGCTGGCGGTCAACTTCACCGCCACCAGCCTGATCGAGACGCTGAGCGGGTCGATGATGATGAGCCCGGCCGGCACCGTGACGATCGAGGGCGACTTCATCGCGCGCGGCGCCAATGCCGACATCTTCATCAACGGCAACGGCGCGCTGACCCTCAAGGGCGATTTGATCGCCCAGCGCGACATCGTCATCAATGCCGGCAGCCGGGTGCAGCAGGGCGAGGTCAGCCTGCGCACCACCAGCAGCGCCAGCTTCCAGACCCTGAGCCAGGGCAGCCGCATCGTCATCGCCGGCCTGAACAACGTCGAGATCGGCAACACCATCGGCAAGAACAGCCCGGGGCTGACACTGCTGCAGATCGCCTCGGTCAGCGGCGACCTGTCGATCCTGTCGGGCTCGGTCGAGAGCTCGGGCTGGCTCGAGACCGGCGCGTCCATCGTGCTGGCCGGGCGCGACGTGGACGTGGCCGGCGTGATCCGCAGCAACGGCGCCACCGACGCCGACTACGACCACGAGCTGACCATCCGCGCCACCGGCGACGTGCGCCTGCACGGCGCCATCGGCCTGCTCGGCTCGATGCGGGTGACCGCAGCCGACGACATCGACGTCTGGAACATGGTGTTGAGCGCGCAGTCTGCCGGCCATGCGATCAAGCTGGAAGCCGGTGATGCCATCCGCCTGGGCGACGCCACCGGCAACACTGGCGCAGTGGTCATCGAGGCCGACCGCCGGGTCGACCTGCTGGCCGGCGGCATGCTCGGCATCGGCACCAACGCGCAGATTCACAGCAGCGGCGCGGGCAGCGTGATCGCCGGCGAAGGCACGGTGGTCGAGATCCAGGGCGCGGTGCTGGCCGGCCGCGACCACCTGTTCAGCTACGACCCGGCGGTCGAGACCATGGTCTTCGACGGCACGGTGGTGCCGCAGTCGACCGCCACCGGCCAGGGCGCGGTCGTCGACTTCCAGGCCAAGCGGCAACTGGTGGTCGGCCGCCTGTCCGACGGCTTCGGCGGCCAGGTGACGGCCACCGGCAGCATCATGCTGAAGTCGGGCACGGCCAGCAGCGGCGGCATCGGCTACGAGATGACCGCCGCCAGCAGCGTGCGGGTCGACGTCACCGGCAGCAGCCGCTGGACCGAAGGCGCGGTCGATGCCGGCGGCTGGAAGCTGGTCACCGGCGCCAGCTACACCATCACCGTGGGTGGCCAGGCCTTCTCGCAGACTGCCGTCGACGGCGACAAGCTCGACGACCTGCTGGGCCGTCTGGTGGCCGCCATCGATGCCGAGGCCGCTTTCGAGGCCCAGCGCAACGGCGCCATCGTCACCATCACCGGCATTGGCGGTGTGCAGCTGCCGCTGGGCACGGCCATCGCCGCGAGCCAGGCATTTGCCGGCGCGCTCGGCAACGCCAGCACCACATCCAGCACCACGGCCACCACCATCGACCTGGCCGGCTGGAACCCGGTCGCCGGGGCGCGCTACACGGTCACGGTCAACGGCACGGCCTTCAGCGTCGACGCCGTGGCCGGCGCCACGCGGGAACTGCTGGCCAAGGCGCTCACCCGCGCCATCGACAACACCAGCAGCCTGGCGGCGACACGCAGCGGCACGGTGGTCACCATGTTGAACCAGACTGGCGAGACCACGGCCTTGTTCACCGGCACGCTGTCCACGTCGCAGCAGGCCGACATCGGCAGCGCCAGCGCCACCCAGTCGACCAGCGCTGCGCTGGGCGAGGGCCAGCTGACGATCCAGACCGACGGCGACCTGGTGGTGCGCGGCGCAGTCACGGCGCTGGATGCCGGCTCCGACATCACGCTGCGCTCGCGCTCGGCCATCGATATCGGCGGTGTGGTGCGCGCCCAGGACACACTGACCCTGCGCGCCGGCATCGACAGCGCCGGCGTCGGTGTGTTCGTGCAGCAGATCACCGTCGACGGCAGCGGCAGTTACCTGAGCGGTGGCACGCTCGACACCGCAGTGGGTGGCACGCTCGACATCGAATCGGTGGATGGCATCACCGTCACCGGCGTGGTCGGTGAGCGCGAGGCCGAAGGCGCCACCCTGGGCCGGGCCAAGGTCGGCACCATGCGCATCGTGTCGCTGTCGGGCGACGTGAACCTGATGCGCAACGTGAACGTGCGCGACAACCTCACCGTGCAGGGCCGCGACGTCAACCTGCTGTCGGGCAGCTATGTGTATGCCAGCGGTGTCGACAGCGGGCTGTTCCTGACCGCGCGCGACGACCTGCAGATGTCGGGCCGTGCCGTGGTGGCCGGGCTCGACCCGGCCATCGCCAAGGCCGGCAAGCTGCTGCACTTCGTCGCGCCCGACATGCACATCGACGGCACGATCGAGGTCACTGGCATCGACGGCCGGGCCCTGCTCAGTGCCAACAACCGCGTCGAGATCGGCGGCACCCTGGTCTCGGCGGGCGACATCACCATCAACGCCGGCGTGCGCCCGGCGTGGACCCGGGCGCAGCTCGAAGACGACACCTTCGTCACCCGCGACAAGCTGTTCGGCGGCAGCATCCTGGTCGAGGGCCAGGGCGTGGTGGATGCGGTGGGCACGGTGACGCTGCGCGCCGGCGGTGCCGTCACGCTGGACGCCGATGCCTCCGTGGCCACGCTGCAGACCGTGCTGCGGCCCAACTACCGCCTGGTCGAGCGCGAGGTGCAGGTGGTGGTCGACACCGTCAAGGTGGCCGCCGGCCAGGTGCTGGTGCCGCTGGTCAGCTACGTCGACACGCAGATCACCGAGCAGGTGGGCACCGAGCGGGTGGTGGTCGGCAGCCGTTACGAGACGATGAACGTCACGTTGTCGCAGGCTGGCTACTACAACCCGAATGCGCCGCTGGACCGCCGCTTCCTCGAGGTGCTGGTCGAGGGCGAGCACTACCTGAACGACGCCACCCGCCGGGCCACGGCACCGACCCATGCGGTGGTGGTGGACTGGGCCGACGCCGGCAACGAGCAGGTGCCGGTGCGGTCGGTGTCGGCATCCGACCGGCCCAGCGGCGACTACACCCGCATCACTGCGGCCAGCAACCGCTACCTTGCGTTCACCCAGCTGTCCGATGCCCAGCGCTGGGCGGTACTCAACAGCACTGGCTACATGCCGATCTACCAGTACGGCTACACCGGCTGGAAGCTCAATCAGACCATCAACGGCACGGCCAGCCAGCTGAGCGAGGGCCACATCGGCAGCGACGGCCTGGCGCTGCACCCCAGCTGGAAGCCGGGCGGCGTGGCCAACCCGCAGGAGGTGTTCTACGTCGATGTCGCCAACTGGCGCGACAAGTACATCCTGATGCCCAAGGGCGCCCAGGAGTCCATCCTCAGCGTGGCCAGCCAGGGCGAGGCCAGGTACCTGACCGCCGACATCACCAACAACGGCCAGAGCGATGGTGTCTGGCGGACGCTGGACCAGGTGCCCAGCCCGACCGGCGAGTTTGTCGGCACCTGGCGCGAAGCGGCCCGGGTCAACTACAACCAGAAGGGTTCGGTCTTCGACACCGGCTCACTGATCGGGGCGGTGCCGGATGTGACCGGCGGCGCCAGCTGGGAGGTGTCTTACCAGGCCAATGGCCAGCGCATCTACCAATTGGGCAACGGCCTGTCAGGCGTGCTGGGCACGTCTGCCACCAACACGGTGACGGTGAACCAGCGTCCGCTGTGGGACTACAGCGGCACCACTGCGGTTTCGGCCAACATCAGCAATGCGGTCGACAGCTCGGCCACGGTCGGGTCCAGCGGGGTCAATGGCTTCATCAACTGGGTCGACTGGAACAACGGCGGCTATGTGCAGCGCAACGGCGGCAACAGCACCGTCTCGGGCAGCGCACTCGGCGTCAATGTCAGCTTTTCCGGCGAAGCCCTGGGCATGAACCTGGGCGGCAAGAGCTGGGCGTCTGGCAACTACACCGGCGCAGGCGTCGACAACGCACCCAGCGGCAGCGCGAACGAGTACATCTCGTTCTTCTCGGGCAACCGCACCGGCCGCATCGATTTCTCGCAGCCGGTGGTCAACCCGGTGATGGCGGTGATGAGCCTGGGTAGCAGCAGCAACGGCGGCATGCTGTGGTTCGGTGACGAGAACTTCGACGTTGTCACGGGCAACACCGGCGGTGGCTGGGGCTCGGGCTCGCTGGTCGAAGGTCCGGGTGGTTATGTCACCAACATCGGCGAAGGCAACGGCGTCATCCGTTTCAACGGCGTCTACGACCACATCGACTGGGTCATCGCAGACGACGAGTCGTACGGCAACTTCACCATCGGCTTCGACACTGCGGCCAGCGCGAATGCCGGCGTGCGCGCCAGCAACAAGATCGTCGGCCCGTCGGACTTTGTCGGTGCCTTCGCTGCCAACCAGGTGCAGAGCCTGGCCTTCGTGCCCGGCAGCACCCGCACGGCCTATGACGTCAAGGTGGGCTACGCACCGGGCTACGCCGACTACTACGGCCGCGACGGCTCGGTGTTCTACGAACACTGGAACAGCGGCGCCACCTATGCGCTGGACGGGTTCGCCACCTCGAGTGTGGGCTGGTTCAACGACAAGGCCAGCTCGGTCTACCTGGGGTCGCAGACCTACAAGGTCGAGGTGTTCGAGCATGTGAACTACGGCGGTCAATCCGACACCTTCTTCGGCAGCGACGGCAACTTCGGCGACAACCCGATCGGCCACGACCGGTTGTCGAGCTTCAGGGTCTACGGCCACCGCTACGAGGACTTCAAGAACTACCGCTACGACTGGGTGCAGAGGGACCAGCAGCTGTTCGACCGCCGTGTGCAGCTCAGCTATGGCCTGAGCACCCAGGCCGAGGCGGTCTACGACTACCGCGCCGTCTACAAGACCAGCACCCAGAAGGTGAAGGTCGAGACGATGCAGCAGGTCACCGTCTGGGAAGAGCGCCCCGTCTACGCCACCCAGGTGCAGATGGTCGCCGAGGTGTTCTACACCGCAGAAACCGGCCGTGGCGAGGGCAGCCGCGATTCGATCAGCGGTGGCAACGTCGCCATCGACGCCGGCACCAATGTGTCACTGAGCGGCAAGGTGTCGGCCGTGGACGCGCTGGAAGTTGATGCTGGCGCGCTGATCAACCTCAGTGGCGATTTGCTGCCCGGTGGCACAGCGCAGCTGGCCACGCGCCTGTCCGGCAACACGATCACGCTGGATGCCGCGTCCACCCTGCGCCTGGATGTGTCGGCCCAGTTGGTGGGCACGCAGGCCAGCGGCCAGGCCGCCGCCAGCGTGCTGCTGCAAGCCGGCGAACTGCTGCGCATGGCCGGCAGCGTGGGCGCTGGCAGCGGCGCCACGCTGGCCAGCGCCACGCTGCTGTCCGACCGCCACCTGGACCTGGGCGGCAGTGTCGAGGCCGGCACCGTCACCCTGCGGGCCGGCCAGGGCGAAGCGCGCGACGGCACCATCACCGCCGACAGCCGCACCGAACTGCGCACGACCAGCGGCGACCTGGTGTTGGCCGCCGGCGAATACGGCGGCCACATCCGCCTGGATGCCACCACGCTGGTGGCCGACGGCAGCGGCGCCACGGTGCGGTTGGCGGCCGCGTCGGGTGCCATCACCCAGACCACGGTCACCGGCACCAACCGCAACGGCACGCCCGCTGACACCAGCGACGACTTCCAAGAAACCGTGGTCCAGGGCGTGGTGCGCGCTGACAACCTGCAGGCGCTGGCAGAGACCGGAATCCGCCTGCAAACCAACGTCGACACCATCACCCGCGCTGAACTGACCGGGGCCGGCGACATCTGGGTCGTCAATGGCGACGAAGGCACGCGGGCCACGCCCACGGCAGCGCCGGTGTATGTCAGCCGTGCGCTGACATTGGCCTTTGCGCAGACCTTCGACGGCGCGATCCGCATCACCAGCTTCGGTGACCTGACCGTGACCGCAGCCACCACGCTGGGCGCGGGCGATGCCAACGACTTCGTGCTGAGCACACGCGCCGTGGCCGGCACACCGTCGAACACACCGTCGAACCTGCGTCTCGGCAATCTGACCAACACCGGCCGCGGCGACATCCTGCTCAGCGTGCAGGGCGCGTTGAGCAGCCAGGCCGGCACGGTGCTGCGGGCCGATGAATTGCGCGTCAACGCGGCGCTGCAAGGCGCAACGGCGGGCACGCTGCTGGTTGCACTGCGCAGCGATGTCAACACCGCCGTGCTGGTGACTCAGGGAACCGGTGATGTGCATCTGGACCAGGTCACCAACCGCAAACTGGTGGTCAGTGCCACACGCATTGCCGACGGCAAACTGGAGATCGACGCCCTCGGCGTGGTCGATCTGCAGCGCGTGGACCTGTTGTCCAACGACGATGCGAACGACCTGCATGTGGATGCCGGCGGCGACATCCTGGTGCGCTGGGTCTCGGCCGGTGTCTACCTGGCCAATGCCGGCGACGCGCCGCGTGTGGACCGCAATGGGGATGGGGACACGCTCGACATCGGCGACACGCCGGCCACCGAGGTCAGCTCGGCCGGCGACGTCACGCTGATCTCTCGCACTGGCCGCATCGTCGAAGCCGGCGTGGACGCCGGCGTCGACCTGGTTGCCGACCGCCTCACGCTGCAGGCGGCCACCGGCATCGCCGACTTCGAGATGGCGATCAACAGCCTGGACGCGCAGCTCACTGCTGCAGGCGACATCACGCTGTACGAGCTGGACGGTGCGCTGGAGAAGAGCGCCGGCTTCACCGTCGAGCGCGCCTGGGCGCAGCTGAGCACGGGTGCGGGGGCGGCGACCTCGATCGCTAACGAGGTGGCGCTGACGGCAGCCGGCACACTGCGCGTGCCGTCCACCACCGTCGCTGCCGACGGCATTGTGCGGGCCGACTTCATCCGCCTGGCCAGCACTGCCGGCTCGGTGGTGGTGGCCAAGCCGGCGAACTGGGACGCGGCCACACCCAACGCCGACAACAGCCTGGTGTTCAACGGCGGCGTCGCCTTCTCGGCAACCGCCACCACCGGCACCGGCGCTGGCAATGTGCAGCTGTACCGTTTCTTCAATGCGCCGACCTGGATGGAATACCGGGCCGGCGTCAGCTTCGCCTTCGGCACCGCCGTGGTCGATGTCAACAACAACGTCACCAGCAACGGCACGCTGACCGAGACCTTGCCCGCCGCGCTCAGCGCCGACACGCTGATCCTCGAGACCGGCGGCACGCTCAGCCTGGACGGCAGCCTGTCGGCCGGCAAGCGGCTGGAGCTGATCGCCGGCGAGGACGTGATCCTGCGCGGCAGCATCACCGCCATCGCCGGCGACAGCGACGGCCTGATCGACCGCCTGGTGGTCACCGCCCGCGGTGCGCAGCAGATCCAGCGGGGCGTCGACCTGAACGGCAATGGCAACCGCAGCGACAGCCTGGTCGAGATGCGCGTGGGCTGGGACGGCAACCGCGACGGTGACTTCCGCGACACCCTGGTCGAGAGGGGGCTGCGCCTCGACTTCAACGGCAACGGCGTGACCACCGACCTGGTCAGCGAGGTCGCGCTGGGACGCGACCTCAACGGCGACGGCGACATGCTCGACTTGCTGCACGAGCAGTCGGTCGACCTCAACAACGACGGCGACTACACCGATACGGCGGTGAGCGAGGCGGCACTGGGCCGCGACCTCAACGGCGACGGTGATGCGCTAGACACGGTCAGCGAAGTCGGCTTCGGCGTCGACCTCAATGGCGACGGTGATGGACTCGACACGTTCCGCGAAGCCCTTCTGGGCGTGGATTACAACGGCGATGGCGACATCCTGGACACCATCTCGGAGAACCAGGGCCTGCAGGACACCGGCTTCATCAACATAAGGGTGGCCATGCTGCCGGCGGCCAACTTCGAGCTGCGCGCACGCCGCGACGTCGACCTCGACCTGAGCGGCAACCTCACGCTGTCGGGCTTTGTCGGTGGGCTGTCGGGCTACGGGCCGGCGGCCAACGTCACCATGCTGATCGGCGGCACGCTGACGGTGCAGGGCGGCATCGTCAATGCCGACGCGGTGAACGGCGGCGACATCCTGGTGCAGGCCGACCAGGTGGTGGCCGACGGCGCCTCGGTGTTCATCGCCGACCGCCTGCGGGTCACGGCCGAAGGCAACATCGTGCTGAACACGCTGGTCACCACGCTGCTGGCCGACAGCACGGTCGACGGCGATGTGGTCGTGCGCGAATCCGATGGCCTGGTGATCGAACGTGCCACCGCCCGCGACGGGGCGGTGCGCATCAAGGCCGGTGGCAACGTGGATGTGCGCGAGGTGCGCACCTTCGTCGATGCCGCAGCCAACGTGGCCGAGGTGCGTTCAGGCGGCAACCTGCGCATCGACCTGATCGAGGCCGCCGCCGACGCCGGCGCCCGCAAGACCGCCGGCGCCGTGGTCGTCGAGGCGGTGGGCGTGATCTCGGAGCTGGCCGCGCGCATCGTCGATGCCCGCGGCAACCTGGTGTCGGAGGCCTACGACCAGTCGTCGGCCGATCTCTATGGCTACACCGTCACCATCGTCGGCACGCCGGTGCCGCCGGCGCTGGTGCTGCGCTCGGCCACCGATGCCGGCACCAGCAACGAACTGGAAGTGCGGGTGATCTCCACCGACAGCCAGGCGCTGCGGATCACCACCGACGCCAGCGACCGGCAGATGACCAATGCGGCGGCCGAGAGCGCCGGCGGCCTGACGGCGCCCGTGTCCACCGCCACGCCCACACCGGCCGGCACCGATGCGACGCAGCGCAGCCGCATCGAGTTCGGCAGCGTCGCCTTTGAAGGCCAGGTCTACACCGTGACCATCGGCGGTGTGCCCACGCCCATCACCGCGCTGGCCAACGAATCCATGGCCACGCTGCTGGGCCGCCTGGCCCTGGCGATCGAGGCGGCACACGCAGGCATCGACGTGACGGTGGACGCTGCGGCCGACGCACTCAACCTGGATGCACGCGCCGCCAACACGCCGTTCGTCGTCAATGCGGTCACCGCCATCGAGCCGGTGACCATCGTCCGCACCGGCGCGCTCAGCAACGGCGGTGGCACGCCAAGCACGGCCGCCGGCAGCGAGGTCAAGCAGCGCAGCGTGGTCACCTTCGACGACGGTGTCACCGCAACCAGCGGCCAGCGCCATGCGGTGGTCGTCAACGGCCATGAATACGCCACTGCGGTGGGCGACAACGCCTGGATCTGGGTGACCGGCAGCGGCAGCAGCGCCATCACGATCGATGCGCTGGACTGGGCCGGGGCCGCCAATCTGGGCTCGGCGGCTATTTCCGCGCCAGCGACCGCGCCACGCACGTTCGATGTGGCCGGTCTCACCGCCGAGGTGGGCGCCAAGTACATCGTCCGCATCGGTTCGGCCACGGCCGCCGTGGTCTATGCCAGCGGCAGCACGCTGGCCGAGCAGCTGACCACCGCCATCCACCAACTGGCGGCGGTGGACGCCAGCCGCGTCGGCAATGTGATCACGGTCACCGATGCCGCAGCCGGTGGTGTCGACCCAGTCAACGACGCCATCACGCTGACCACCCAGCGCCTGGTGTCGGTGGCCGAGCTGCCACGCGCCGATGTCACGCCCACCAGCGACGGCGGGCGCCGCATCAGCCTGACCGGCCTGCCGGTGCGCACCGACATGGTCTTCCGCATCCACATCGGCGCCAACAACTTCAGCCACACCGTGGTGGGCGGCAACACGCTGGCCACGGTCGCCCAGGAGCTGGCCGACGACATCGAAGCCCATGCCAGCTACGGCGCCAGCCACCAGGCCGCCACCGTGTCGGCCAGCTGGGCGTCGATCGGCGCGGCGCTCGACAGCCTGATCGAGCGCGGCGAGCCGGTGGCCGTGCTGCGCGCCCGCAGCATCGATTTCAATGGCTACGAGGCCAATGCGGGCGCCACCTACACGGTGACGGTCGACGGCCGCCCCGTGGTCTACAGCGTGGCGGCCGATCCACTGGCCGGTGAAACTGGCCAGGACGCCAACGACCGTGCGCGCGGCGTGGCCACCCTGCTGGCGGCGCAGCAATCGGGCGGCAACCCGCTGTTCACTGTCGAGGTGGCCGACGGCGTGCTGTGGATCCTCAGCGGTGCCGAGTCGGTGGGCATCACAGCGGTCAGCAGCAACGCCGACGATGTGCTGACCGTGGGCGCGGTGGAAGCCGCTGCACGCCGGTTGCTGATCCAGGCGGATGCGGTGAACACGCCGTTCACCGTGTCGCAGGCGGCCGTCACCGCCGTGGGTGCGGTCACCAACGCCGGGCGCAGCCCCAGCCAGGCCGCCACCGCCAGCCTGCCGCAGGTCAGCAGCATCACCTTTGCCGGCAGCGTGGCGGCCAGCACCGAGTACAGCGTGGTCGTCGACGACAAGGCGTACACCGTGCGCACCGGCGACAACCTGTTCATCGACTTCGCCAGCGCCGCAGGTCTGGAGATTTCGCTGGAGATTGCCGACGAGGCCGGTGTGCCGGTGGCCTTGCCGGCGGTGCGTTCGTGGGTGCAGGCCGCGCGGGTCACCGGCCCCGAAGTCAGCGTGACCCGCACGCTGGACCTCAGCGGGCTGCCGGTGGCCGTGGGCTACCAGTACCAGCTGCGCATCGGCGGTGCGCTGGTGATGCATGTGGCCACCACCGGCCAGGACGCCGGAGACGTCGCGGCTGCCCTGGTCGGTGGCCTGCCTGCTGCGAGCGTGACGGCCACTGGCACCGTGCGCAGCCTCAACGTGGCCGCCAACTGGGCCGGCGCAGGCACGGGCGTGCTGGAAGCCCTGGCCCAGCGCATCGCGGTCGATGGCCGCGTCACCGGCGCAGCCAACGACGGCACGCGCACGCTGACCCTCACCGCAACCGCCGACAACCAGCCGTTCACCGTCAATGCGGTCACGGTTGCGGCCGCTGGCACGCTGGCGGGCAACCCGGCGGCGCCCAGCGTGGTGGCCGGCCAGAGTGCGGCACAGATCAGCACCCTGACCTTTGCGGACCCGGCCAGCGCTGGCTACACCCTCGGCACCGGCCACCGCTTTGCGCTGGATGTCAACGGCCGCAGCTATGCGGTGCAGATCGGCAGCGGCGGTGTCGCAGCCACCTGGAGCTCGGTGCTCGGTGTGCTGGCCAGCACCATCGCGGCCGGCGAGTCGGCCGCCTATGACGCCGGCGTGCTGGCAGCCACGGTGCAGCAGCCCTTCAGCGGCACCAGGCTGACAGCCACCTTCGACGACAGCCTGCGCACGCTGACGCTGACCGCACAGACCCAGAACATCAGCTTCCTGGTGTCGAACGCTGTGGTGGTGTTCAACGGCAGCCAGGCTGTGGCCAACGGGGTGGTGTCCGCCGGCACCACGCCGCTGGTGGCGGCCGGCAGTCTGCAGGCGCAGCAGAGCACGGTCAGCTTCAGCGGCGCGGTCAGCAGCGGCATCGAGTACACCGTCCGCGTCGACGGCGTCGGCCAGACGGTGAAGGTGGGCGACACGGTCGACAGCCTGCTGGTCACCGCCGACTGGGAATCGGTGCTGCGCGCGCTGGAATTCGAGCTGGAACAGGGCGGCGTGGTCACCGTGGTCCGCGATGCCGGACAGCAGCGCCTGGCGCTGACCGCCGTCAACACCAACGACGAATTCCGCATCGCCGCCACCACACGCAACACGCTGTTGACCGATGTGCCGATCAGCGGCGACTACGTGCTGGTGGTGCCCGACCGCACCGCCGGCAACTACGGCATGACCGTCACCAACGGCAGCCTGACGGTGGTCAACCTGCCGACCGCCGCCGGCGAGACCATCCGCCTGTCGGCCGACAGGGCCCTGGTGGTGGTGTCCGACATCGCGGTGGGCACTGGCGGCACCGTCGTGCTGTCGGCCGGCAAGGGCCTGACCCTGGGTGGCCGCGTGACTGCCGGCGACCTGACCGTGACGGCTGGGGACGACCTGACGCTGACCACGGCCGTGGTCTCGGCAACCATCACGCTGTCGACGCCGGTCAGCGACACCGATCCCAGCGACCTGGTCTTGCTGCAGGTGGCCGCCGTCGGCCAGCTGGCGGCCGACGTGCCCGACCTGGCCATCACCACGCTGGCCATGGACGGTGGCGACATCCTGATCGTCGCCGAGAACGACATCACCATCGATGCCATCACCGGCAGCGCCGGCACGGTGCGCATCGTCTCGCGCGGCGGCTCGGTGACTATCACCAGCATGGCCAGCGCCGGCAGCGTGACCATCGAGGCCGCAGGTGCGGTCACGCTGGGCAGCGCTGCGGGCGGCACCAGCATCGACGCAGTGACGCTGGACATCACCGCCGGCGGCGCGATCAGCGTGCGCGAGCTGAATGACCTGACGATCACGCAGATCGAGAGCAGCACCGATGACGCCGTGACCGTGCATGCGGGCGGCAATCTGGTGGTCACGGCAGCCATCACCGCCGCGCTGACCCATGCGGTGTCGCTGTCCACCGGCGCTGGCGGCTCGATCGCGCTGGACGGTGCCGTCGTGACCAACGCCGGCGCCATCACGATCACCGCCGGCAACGGGATCATGCTCAGCGAGCTGGCCGACCTGGGCACCGTCGGCGCCGACATCACGCTGAACGCCGGCAACGGCGCGCTGCTGATGAGCGGCGACACGGTCGTCGATGCGGGCGCAGGCGCCATCGCCATCGCTGCCGACGGCACCGTCACGCTGGGCAAGCTGCGCAGCAGCGGCAACGGCAATCTGGTCATCCAAAGCGGCAGCGTCGTCGACGCCGCCGACGGCGCCACCGACATCGTGGCCACCCAATCCGTGTTGATCATCACCGCCGTGGGCGGGATCGGCAGCGGCAACGCAATCGAGACACAGGTCAGGGCGATGGATCTACTCAACACCGGCAGCGGCGCGATTTCCGTCATCGAGGTCGACGCGCTGGAACTGCGCCGCGTCCATCAGCAGGGCACAGGCGCGGTCGACATCCGCACCCAGGCCGGCAACCTGGTGGTCATGGGCCTGGGCGTGCGCGCCACCAGTGGCGCGATCGACCTGTACGCCGGTGGCGGCGGGCTCACCGTTGGCGGCGACGGCGTGGCCACCACCGGCGGCGGCATCACGCTGGTGGCCGAGCGCGGCGATTTGCTGCTCGATGCCGGCGTGCGCGTGGCCGGCGCCGGCGATATCGGCCTGCGCGCCAACGACGGCGCCATCCGCACCAGCCTTGGCGCTGCACAGTGGCGCACCGAAGGCGCGGGCTTCGACCCCGACCTGGATTGGGCCCTGGTCAACCGCCGCTTCGACATCAACCTGGCCACCGGCGAGATCACCGCAGCCCGGCTGAACGCGGCCGACAACCAGATCCGCGGCCTTGCCGATGGCGACGTGCTGCGTGAGGCAGGCGGCGCCTATGTGCAGACCACCGGCGGCAAGCTGACGATGACCGCCAGCGGCGCCATCGGCGAGATGCCGCTGGGCACCAGCCCGCTCTACAGTCCGCTGGCGATCTTTGTCGACGCCGAGGAACTGGTGGCGTCCAGCAGCGGCCGCGAGAACGTGCTGGTGATCGCTGCCGCTGCGGTGGACCTGGGCGATGCCGGCGCCGTGGCCGGCGACTCGGGCTCGCGTGCCGGCCTGACCCGGGTGTTCAGCCTGCAGGGCGCACAGACCGTGCGTGCCGCGGTGGACGCCGCTGGTGACGACATTTCGCTGATTGCCGACGACCTGGACATCGCCGCGCCGATCCGCAGCGCCGGTGGCAACCTGAACATTCGCCCGAACGACCCGACCGTGGCCCTGGTCATCGGCGACATGGTCAGCGACGGCAACGGCAACCTGGCGGCCAATGCCGGCGTCAGCGTCAGCCAGACGCTGAACCTGGGCCGCGACGACATCGGCAACATCGGCGCCGGTTTTGGCAACATCGTGTTCGGTGCAGCCGGCAGCAGCAACCCGATCTACATCACCAGCAGCAGCGGCAACGGCATCACGCTGAATGCGCCGACCACGCTGTATGCCGACGGCCAGGGCGGCGAGATCCTGATCGGCACCGACCTGACGGCACCGTCGTTGCTGATCTTCGGCTCGGGCGCCACCACCACGGTGGGCGGCAACATCACGCTGAACGCGGGCCCTTACATCTTGGACGACTCGGCGCGCATCAGCGGCTCGCGCAGCATCTCGGTGCAGGCCGGCAACATCACCTTCGGCCAGTCGGGCTTCCCGTACTTCGTCGTCGGCGACAGCCTGGCCACGACCGACACGCTGACCCTGTCCGCCTCGGGCAGCGTGAACTTCATCTCGACCATCGGCGGCGGCAACGAGGCCGGCACCGACCTGCTGAACGGCCTGACCATCACCCAGGCCACCAACGTCACCTTCAATGAAGAGGTCGTGATCAACGGCAGCCTGAGCATCAACGCCACCGGCACGGTGACCTTCAACAAGGGCCTGCGCCTGACCGGCGGCGGCAACCTGTCGATCACCGGCGCGGCGCAAATCAGCTTCAACGAGAACAGCGCGATCAACCTGGAAGGCGGCGGCAACCTGCTGCTCGAAGGCAACGAGATCGACCTGCGCATGGCCACCAATGCGGTGGTCGGCACCGGCACGGCCACATTGCGCACGGCCACCGCGTCCAACGCCATCGAGATCGGGTCGTTCGACGGCGCCGGCGTCAACAACGCGGCGCTGAACCTGAGCATGGCCGAGCTGCGCACGCTCAGCGACGGCTTCAGCCGCATCGTCATCGGCCATGCATCGGCCGGCCATGCTGCATCGGCGGCGTCAGCCAGCAGCGTGACGCTGGGCGCCAACGACAGCGGCACGACCCCGATCTTCCGTGACGACGTGGCGATCTACGGCGGGTCGATCACCGTGGCCGACAGCGAGTTCAGCAGCTGGCTGGTACGCATCGGCGCCGGCGAGACCCTGACGCTGGACGCGGTCAACAACATCGAGATCCTCAACGAGATCGAGGCCGACTCGATCACGCTGTATTCGGCGCTCGGCAGCATCGGCCAGGCCAATTCGGTCACCGATGGCCTCAACGGCGAGGCCCTGCGCAGCCTGGAGCTGGTGGCCACGGCCAAGACCGGCATCAACCTCGATTCGATCGAGACGCCGCTGCTGTCGGTCACCAACACCGGTGACGGCGACATCACGCTGGGCGTCAACGGCGTGCGCACCGCATCGCCGATCGGCCGCTTCACCACCAGCCAGATCACCGGCGACGTGTCGGTGGCGCAACTGACCCAGACCCTGTCCACCGGCACCGGCGACATCGCCCTGACCGCCCGCAGCGGCAGCATCAGCATGCTCAGCGGCACGGTCAGCCAGGCCAGCGCCATCACGCTCAACGGCACGGCCGCCAGTGGGCTGGCCAACCTGGGCACCGGCAGCACCGCGCTGAATGCGCAGGGCAGCGGTGAGACCCTGCTGATCAGCCAGAGCGTCAGCAGCCGCGGCGCGATCGAGTTCGCCACCGCCGGCAACCTGGTCACCGCCGCCGGCGTGCACCTGCTGGCCACGGGCACCGGCGCCGACATCAGCCTGACAGCCACCGCCGGCAGCATCACGCTGGGCGGCAACCTGGTCTCGGGCGGCGGCGGCACCTCAGGCGGCCTGGTCTCGCTGAGCGCCGGCACCGGCATCACGATGACCGACGGCACCAGCATCACGTCGGTGGGCACCAGCGGCCGCGCCAACCTGGTGGCCGGCGGCGACATCCTGGTCAGCCAGATCGCG
>JBBRVT010000010.1:0-23338 GCA_038246615.1 Burkholderiales bacterium | reverse complement strand
TCCGGCAATTCTTTCATCCAGTCCTGCTCGACCTCAAAAGCATTGATCTACGGGGCCAATACAGCCTGTTCGAGCATCGATCTGCGAAAGTACCGCTAGGAGCCTGTCGGACTTGGGGAGCGTCGGCGGCGAATCGACCGCAGCGGTCCATTTCTCACCGTCTTTTCGCCCCATAGCTGGGCTGTAGGGCTGCAAATCCGGCAAGAACTGTCCTCGCTGGGGCCGATTCTCGCTATCGACGCCCCAAGTCCGACAGGCTCCTAGCGCGCATGCAGGCCTGGGGCAGCTTCATACTCGACAGACGCTTTGCCGACCAGGTGCTGCTGCCGGGCTTCGTCGAAGGCCATTGCCACCTGAAGGAAGGCAGCATCTGGGAGCAGCCCTGCATCCTGCCGGCCTTCCAGGCCTTCCACGGCACGCATGGCGCGGCCGCCGGTGCGGCCCATGTGCAAGCGCTGCTGCCGACCAGCACCGACCGGCTGCGTTTTGGCCTGGTGAAGATGATGCTGGACGGGTCGATCCAGGGCTACTCGGCGCGGCTGCGCTGGCCCGGTTACATCAACGGTGCCCTGAACGGCCAAAGAAACGGCATCTGGGTCACCGCGCCAGCCCAGTACGAGGCCGACTTCGAGGTCTACCACCGCGCCGGGCTCACCATCCCCACCCACACCAACGGCGACGAGGCCAGCCTGGTCGCCACCGACGCGGTGCAGCGGGTGCTGGCACGCGCGCCGCGCCCCGGCCACCGCCACACGCTGCAGCACGGGCAGATGATCGACCGGCCGATGTTCGAGCGCATGGCCACGCTGGGCCTGGCGGCCAACCTGTTTGCCAACCACCTGTCGTACTGGGGCGACCAGCACCACGACATGACCATGGGCCCCGACCGCGCCCACCGGCTGGACGACTGCCACGCCGCGCTGGACGCGGGTGTGCGCCTGGCCATCCACAGCGACGCGCCGGTGACGCCGCTGGCGCTGCTGTTCACCGCCTGGTGCGCGGCCAACCGCGTCACGCCCAGCGGCCGGGTGCTGGGGCCGTCGCAGCGGCTGCAGGTGGACGAGGCGCTGCAGGCCATCACCCTGGGCCCCGCCTGGACGCTGGGTCTGGAGCATGAGGTCGGCAGCATCGAGGTGGGCAAGCGCGCCGACTTCGCCGTGCTGCACGACGACCCGCTGGCGGTGCAGCGCTGGCTGCAGGCGGCAGCGGGCCAGCGCATCGCCGTGCTGGTGAATGACTTCGGCGCCATCAACCTGGACGCCGCGCTGGTGGCCAGCACCGGCGCCGACACCATCGCGCTGCGCAACGGTTGCGTGAGCTGCAGCATCGGCGACAACCTGGGCGCGGCACTCGATGCGGTGCTGGCGCGCCAGCCGCCGGTGCAGGCGGTGGTGGTGGAGGCCAGCGGCGTCGGCGACCCCTGGCGCATCGCCCAGTACGCGCTGGCCGATGCGCGGCTGCAACTGGCCGGCGTGCTGCTGCTGGTGGACGGCGCCGCGCTGGCCGGCCAACTGGCCGACCCGCTGCTGGCCGACAGCATCACCCGCCCGCTGGCCCATGCCGACCTGGTGGTGCTGAACAAGGCCGACCTGGCCGGCACCGCCGACCTGGCCGCCGCCCATGCCTGGGTGGCGGCCGACGCGCAGCAGCCTGCCGGCCGCTACGACATGGCCCGGCTGCGCGCATGGCTGGCGGCGCTGCCGGCGGGCGTGCTGCGGCTCAAGGGCTGGTTGCCGCTGGCCGATGGCGGCTGGGTGCAGTTGCAGTACGCCGGCCGCCATGCCAGCCTGCGCCGCGCCGATGCGCCTGCTGGCGGCGCGGCGGTGGTCGCCATCGGCCTGACCGGCCGCCTGCCGGACCAGGCAATCGCCGCTGGACCGGCCGCTTGCGCCGCGCCCGCTGCAGGCGTTTGACCGGGGAAACCGAGCCGGCGCCGCCTGCGCTTCAGCCCAGGCCGGCTGCCTGCTGCGCCCGCAGCCGGGCGTTGACGTAGGCACCTTGCGGCACATGCAGCAGGTCGGCCACCCGCCACAGCACATGGCGCTCATGGTCGGCCAGGTGGCCGTCGGCATAGGCAACCCGCCACATCAGCTCGACCATGTGCAGCTTCTGCGCCATGTCGAAGTGCGCGTTGACGTGCGTGGTGAAGCCGAACAGGTCGATGGCCTGCTGCGCGGTGGCGGTGGCCAGCTCGGCCAGGCGCTCGGCTTCATCGTCGCTGAGCTGGAAGACCTGGCGCAGTGCCGCCAGCACCGCGCTGCGCTCGGCCTCATGGAAGCTGGCATCGGCGCGCATCACTTCCACCAGCAGCACGGCGGTGGCCAGTTGCAGGGTGTGTTCGGCCGCCTGGGCCGGCGCGCCGCTGGCCGGCGCCAGCAGGCTGTCGAACAGGTCTTTCAGGGTCTTCAGCATGCGCTGATCATGGCATGGCAGCGCCTGGGGCTTCACTCAAGTTGACGGCTTGCCCACCCGCAGCAAGGCCAGCGCGGCACCGCCCAGCACCAGCACGAAGCCCACCCAGTCGGTGGCCGACGGCCGGTCGCCGACCAGGGCCATCGCGCCCAGCACGCCCACCACCGGCACCGCCAGCGTGGTCAGCGACGACACGGTGGCGCTGGCCGATGCCAGCAGCCGGTACCACAGCACATACGCCACCGCAGTGGCGATCAGCACATGCCAGGCCAGCGCCACCTGCACCCGCCAGGGCCACACCGTGGGCAGTTGCTCGCCGGCCGCCGCAGCCAACAGCCCGGCAATCGCCGCGCCGATGCCCAGCTGCCAGGCGGTGATGACGATGCGGTCGCCCGGCGGCGGCCAGCGCTTGGTGGCCACCGTGCCCAGGGCCCAGGCCAGCGCCGCGCCCAGCGGCAGCAACAGGCCCCACAGCGACACACCCGGCACCGGCGCCGCACCAGCAGCGGCGGCGGCCAGCGCCTGCACCACTGGCAGCGCCAGCATGGCCACGCCCAGCCCACCCAGGCCCAGCGCCAGCAGGCTGCGGCGGTCGGGCCGGTCGCCCAGCAGCCACCAGGCCAGCGCGGCCGACATCAGCGGCATGGTGAAGGTGAGCACCGCTGCGCGCGAGGTGCTGGTGGTCAGCTGCGCGAAGGCGGTGCAGATGTTGAAGACAGCCACCGTCAGCAGCCCACCTACCGCGATGGCGGGCCAGGCCGCGCGCTGCGGCCACAGCGGGGTGCGGCGCAGCAGCGCCAGCCCCGCCAGCAGCAGCACGCCCAGACCCAGGCCCAGCGCACGGGCCGAGAACGGCGGGATGATGGTCAGCATGGTCTTGACCGCCGGCCAGTTCAGCCCCCACGCGATGGCCAGCACCGCCGGGATCAGCCCGGGGCGCAGCATGGGAGAAGCGAGGCGGTGGCGGGCGGCTGCTGCATGGCACCATGCTGGCATGCGCATGCTGCGCCCTGCGTGCTGCAGGCGACAGCCGCCCAATGCCCCAACCCACCGAGCCACCCGCCCATGACCATGGACACCAGCACCACCACCTCTTCCACAAGCACTGCCGCATCCGCGCCAGCGCTGCGCCGCTTCGACGACCTGCCCGGCCCGCGCGGCCTGCCGGTGGTGGGCAACCTGCTGCAGATCCAGCCAGGGCGCCTGCATCTGCAGATGGAGCAGTGGTGCCGCGAGCATGGCCCGGTGTACAAGCTGAAGCTGGGTGGGCGCCGCGCGGTGGTGTTCGGCGGCCACGCGCTGGTGCAGGCCACGCTGCGCGACCGGCCCGACGGCTTTCGCCGCACCAGCCGGCTGCGCGAGATCGTCGAGGAAATGGGCCTGCCGGTGGGCGTGTTCAATGCCAGCGGCGACGCCTGGAAGCGCCAGCGCCGCATGGTGATGCACGGTTTCGACCCGGGGCATGTGCGGCGCTACGTGCCGTCGCTGCAGGGCGTGGCGCAGCGCCTGGTGGGCCGCTGGCAGAAGGCGGCCGATGCCGGTGCGGCCATCGACCTGCAGGCCGACCTGATGCGCTACACCGTCGACACCATCGCCGGCCTGGCCTTCGGCGCCACGGTGAACACGCTGGAAACCGACGACGTGATCCAGCAGCACCTGGACCAGATCTTCCCGGCCATCACCCGCCGGGTGTTTGCACCGCTGCCGATGTGGCGCTGGTTTCCGTCCCAGGCCGACCGCGACCTGAAGCGCAGCCTGGTGGCGGTGAATGCAGCGGTGAACGGCTTCATCGCCCAGGCCCGCGCCCGGCTGGAAGCCGACCCCGGCCGGCGCACGCAGCCGCACAACCTGCTGGAGGCGATGATCGCCGCCGCCGACCAGCCCGACAGCGGCATCGACGACAGCCAGGTGGCCGGCAATGTGCTGACCATGCTGCTGGCCGGTGAGGACACCACCGCCAACACCATCGCCTGGATGGTCCACCTGCTGTGGGCCCACCCGCTGACGCTGGCCCTGGCCACCGAGGAGGTGCGGCGCGTCTGCGGCCGTGAAGGCCGGCCCACGCTGGAGATGGTCGAGCAGCTGGACTACGTGGAAGCCTGCTGCCACGAGACCATGCGGCTGAAGCCGGTGGCGCCGCTGATGCCGCAGCAGGCGCTGCGCGACAGCACGGTGGGCGGGGTGCAGATCGACGCGGGCATGATCGTCTTCGGCCTGATGCGGGTGGACTCGGTCAGCGAAGCCCATGTGCCGCGGGCGGCACAGTTCGACCCCGACCGCTGGCTGGCCGACGGCAAACCCGGGCAGGCGGCCAGCGCGGCCAAGCGCATCTCGATGCCCTTCGGCGCCGGACCGCGCATCTGCCCTGGCCGCTACCTGGCGCTGCTGGAGATGAAGATGGCGATGGCGGTGCTGCTGCAGCACTTCGACATCGCCAGCGTAGCCACCGCCGACGGCCAGCCGCCGGTGGAGCAGTTGAACTTCACGATGACGCCGGTGGGCCTGCGCATGTGGCTGCGCCGGCGTGACCCGGCAACGGCCTGAAACAGTGCCCCCAGGCCTGCGGCTGAACGAACGACCAGTGACCCGCTGACGGCATGCAATTTGGCTCAGCTGCCTTGTACATTTCGACGTACATTCTTCGTTCTGATTCGACAGGCCATCGCCATGATCACCACCACGCTCACTGAACTGCGGGCCCAGGCCAAGCACTACCTGGATCTGGTGGAGGCAGGCGAGACGGTGCGCGTGTTCCGGAACGGCAAGGCCGTTGCCGATCTCGCGCCCGTGCCGCCGGAGGTGCCGTCCTGGAAGCAGCGGCAGCCACAGCCACTGCGCGTCAGCGGCGCCGACATTGCGCGCCTGATCATCGAAGACAGGGGCAGTTGATGCGGGTCTTCTTCGACGCGTCGGCATTCGCCAAACGCTATGTCGAGGACGCGGGGTCGGCCGAGGTGCTGCACTGGTGCGAGACGGCCAGCACCTTGGTGCTGTCGGTGGTGGCCGTGCCCGAATTGGTGTCGGCGTTCTGCCGCCTGCGCCGCGAAGGCCGGCTGAGCGACGCGCAATACCAGCGCCTGAAAGCCGAATTGCTGGCCGACATCGCCGATGCCTTGCTCTGCGACACCGACCCGGCTGTGGTCGGGCATGCGGTGCGGGCGCTGGAAGCACACACGCTGCGTGGCATGGACGCCATCCATATTGGCGCTGCCCTGCAGTCTGGCGTGCAGGTGTTCGTCACGGCCGACAGCCGCCAGGCCCACGCGGCACGGGGCATGGGGCTGCAGGTCCAACGGGTTTGAAACTGCCGCAAGCGGGCTCTGCAGGCGGGCTCTGCAGGCGGGCCGCAACGTGAAGGCGCCATGCTGACGGTCTGACTGACGGTCTAACAGGCGGCCTTACAGGCGGCCCGACAGGCGGCCCAACAAGCGGATCAAGGCCGCGTGCGGATGCCCGCCCCCAGGTGCTGCCACGGCAGGTCACCCGGGTCGGCAGCCATCGGGCCGGCGGCCTTGGCCACCAGCACCGTGCTGGCGATGGGCGTGAAGTCGGCGCGGAAGTGGTTGCTGCTCTTGACCACGATGATGCGCATCGCCTCGGCGGTGATGCCCACCATGCGCAGCAACTCGCGGTCGAGCAACTGCTTCTTGCCGCTGACCACGGCCACCAGCACGCCGTCGATCTCCAGGCAGGCGCTGGGGCCGAGCTGGACCGAGACGCCGCGCATCATCGGGCCCTTCAGTGTCACCCGGCCGTCGCTGACCGCGCGCACCTTGAATCGGCCGCGCACCGGCGGGTCGCTGTGGGCGCCGGTGAAGGTGGGCACCGCCGTGCCCAGGGCCAGATCGAGCTCGGCGCCGACGCCGGCTTCCAGCGCGGCGCGGCCGGCGGCGGCATCGAACATCAGCCCCAATGCCACCTGGCCCGGAAAGCGCCGGCCGGCGCCCTGGGCCAGCAGTGCATGCAGCAGGCCGGTGGTGTTGCTGTCGCCGCCGGCGCCGGGGTTGTCCTGGGTGTCGGCGATGACCACCGGCTTGCTGGCGTTGGCGGCCAGCGCCAGCGCCTGGGCAACGGCCTCGCGCGCGAGCAGGATCTGCTGCTGCCACTGGCCGGGATCGCACACCAGCGCGAACAGGCGGTCCACCGCCGCCTCGGCCTGCTCGCCATGGGCCCAGACCATCGGCGCGCATTCGTCGAAGTCACTTGCCGGGAAGCCCATGCAGAAGCTCAGCACCGTGCCGTGGCGCTTGTCCAGCTCTGCCAGCGCCTCGTACAGCCCCTGGGCCGGTTGCAACCAGGTGGACTGGGCGTTCAGCGGGATCAGGAAGGGCAGGCGCCGCGCATGCTGCGGCTCGCGCTGGCCGGCCTCCAGGCGCCGGGCCAGCAGCTGCGCCGCCAGCTCGCCGGTGGCGGCCATGTCCACATGTGGGTAGGTGCGGTAGGCCACCAGCGCGTCGGCCTCGCGCAGCATGCGGTGGGTGACGTTGGCATGCAGGTCCAGGCTGGCGACGATCGGCAGCTTGGGGCCGACGATGGCGCGCAGCCGGCCCAGCAGCTCGCCTTCGCTGTCGGCCGCATGCTCGGCCACCGCAGCGCCATGCAGGTCGAGGTAGATGCCGTCCAGCCCGCCCGCAGCAGCAGCCCGCACGTCGGCGCAGACGGTCTCGGCGATGCGCTCGAAGGCGTCACGCGTGACGAAGCTCGACGGGATGGCGCCGGCCCAGCAAGAGGGCAGCAGGGTCCAGCCTGCGGCCTTGGCGGCGTCGATGAAGCCGCCGATGGGGATGTTCACCCCGGTCATCGCCTGCTGCATCGCGCGGCCCTGGCTGAAGGCCGGGAAGGAGTCACCCCGGGTGAAGGCGGACCAGTCGGCCAGGCTGGGGGCGAAGGTGTTGGTCTCGTGCTGGTAGCCAGCGATCAGGATGCGGGGCATGGCGGAACAGGGCAGTGGCGGGTCGCGGCGAGTATCGCCTGCGGCCCGTGGCCCGTGGCCTGCGGCTGCGGCTTGGGCCTGGCCGCAACGGATCAGCCCGCAGGCGGGTCGGCCACCACGCGGTCGCGGCCCTGGGCCTTGGCGGCGTACAGCGCGCGGTCGGCGGCCACCATCAGGCGGTCGATGTCGGCGTCGCTGCGGTCAGGGGCGGGGCCAGCCCAGGCCGCCACGCCGATGCTCACGGTGTAGGGCATCGGCACGCCGCCCACCTGGACCGGCCGGACCTGGATCTGCTGGCGCAGGCGCTCGGCCAGCACCAGCGCGCCGTCCAGCGTGGTCTGTGGCAGCAGCGCGGCGAACTCTTCGCCGCCGACCCGGCCGAACACGTCGCCCTGGCGCATCACCTGCGCGGCGGTGGCGGCAAAGCTGCGCAGCACCGCGTCGCCGCCGGCATGGCCCAGCCGGTCGTTGACCGACTTGAAGTGGTCCAGGTCGATCATCAGCAGGGCCACCGGCGCGCCGTGGCGCAGCGCGCGCGAGAGCTCGTCGGCCGCCAGGTCGGTGAAGCGGCGGCGGTTGAGCACGCCGGTCAGCGCGTCGGTGTGGGCCAGGCCCTCCAGCCGGGCCTCGGTCTCCTTGCGGTGGGTGATGTTCATGCGCAGGCCGGCCACCCGCAGCGGCTGGCCGTCGGCCGCACGCTCGACCACCCGGCCGCGGGCCTGCATCCAGACCCAGTGGCCCTGCTTGTGGCGGATGCGGAACTCGGTCTCGAGAGTGGCGGTGCTGCCGAGCAGGTGCGCCTCCCAGGCCAGCACGCGGGCGGCGGCATCGTCGGGGTGCACCAGGCTGTCCCAGGCGTGCAGCGTGTCGGGCACCTCGTCACGGGTGTAGCCCAGGATGGCATGCCAGTGGCCGTTGACCGAGCTCATGCGGCCGCTGCGCAGGTCGGTGTCCCAGAACACCAGGTCGGCGTCCATCATCGCCAGGTCCATCAGCGCGGTCAGCTCCTGCTGGCGCTGCTGGTGGCGCAGCTCCTCGGTCACGTCCGACAACACCGACAGGTGCACACCCGGCAACACGTCGGCCACCGCGTTGAACTGGGCCTCGACCACGCTGCCGTCGGCGCGCCGCAAGCGCACCCGGCCGCGGGCCACGCCGGCCTGGCGGAACCGGGCCCAGGCGGTGGGCATGTCGGTGCGGTCGGGCACCACCACCTCGGCCACCTGGCGGCCCACCAGCTCGCCGCGGGTGTAACCCAGCAGGCTGCAGGCGGCCGGGTTGGCGTCGACGTAGCGGCCGTCATCGGACACGAGCAGGATGGCATTGAGCGCATGCTGGAAGATCGCCGTCAGCCGGGCCTGCGCCTGCGCCAGTGCCTGCTCGGCCCGCTGGCGTTCAGTGATGTCGCGCCAGCGCACCACCAGCGACGGCAGGCCGCCGAGCACATCCAGCGGCGAGACATGGCGCTCGAACACCCGGCCGTCCAGCAAGGTGGGGGTGTCGAAGATGCCGCTGCTGCCGGTGCGCAACAGGCTGTCGGTGGTGTCGAGGTAGGTCTGGCCCTGCTGCAGCTGGCCGGCGACGTGCTGGCGCCATTCGGCAGCGTCGCGCCGGGCCAGCATGTCGGGCGGGAAGTTCCAAATCAGCAGGTAGCGCTGGTTGAAGGCCAGGACGCGGCCGTCGCGGCCCAGCACCACGATGCCGTCGGGGGCCGACTCGAAGGTGGAACTCACCACCATGTCGTCGGCCAGGCCGTCCACACGGCGTGCTGGCGTGGCTCCGGGCTCAGCCACGCGCGACCCCGCCTTGCCGCGTGCAGCCGCTGACCAGGCAGCCGATGATCAGTTCGCCGTGCCCGTGGCGGGCGGCACGGTGGGGGCAGAACCAGGCATCCATCGCCACGCCGCCCCGCTGGCCCTCAGGCGGTTCCGAAGGCGAAATCCCGGCCCGGGGCGGCGGCGAACAGCGCCTGCGTATAGGCATGCTGCGGGTTGCCGAAGACCTGGTGCGCCGGGCCGTACTCCACCACCTCGCCCTTGCTCATCACCGCCAGGTGGTCGCACACCTGGCTGGCCACGCGCAGGTCGTGGGTGATGAACAGCATCGCCAGGTTCAGGCGGGCGCGGATCTCCTCGAACAGCTGCAGCACCTGGGCCTGCACCGACACGTCGAGCGCGCTCACCGCCTCGTCGGCCACCAGCAGTTCGGGCTCCATCATCAGCGCGCGGGCGATGCAGATGCGCTGGCGCTGGCCGCCGCTGAACTGGTGCGGGTAGCGGTCCATCGCGCTGCCGTCCATGCGCACCAGGGACAGCAGGTCGCGGGCGCGCTGCAATGCCTCGGCACGGCCCAGGCCGTAGTTCATCGGGCCTTCGATCATCGCCTCGGCCACGTTGCGGCGCGGGTTGAGCGAACGGTACGGATCCTGGAAGACGATCTGCACACGCCGGCGCAGCGGCCGCAGGCGGGCGGCCGACATCATCGCGATGTCTTCGGCGGCCTCGCCGGGGCGGTCGCCGCCCAGCAGCACGCTGCCGCCACTGGGGTCGATCAGGCGCACGATGCAGCGTGCCACGGTGCTCTTGCCCGAACCGGATTCACCGACGATGCCCAGCGTCTGGCCGCGCCGGATCTCGAAGTGCACCGCCTTGGCCGCATGCACGCTGCGCGCGGCGCCGAACCAGCCCCGGGACTGGTAGATCTTCTCCAGGCCCTGCACCTTCAGCACCACCGGCGCGGTGGGGTCGTTGGCGCGCTCTTTCAGGTGCAGCGTGGGCACGGCGGCCATCAGCATGCGGGTATAGGCGTGCTGCGGACGCTGCAGCACATCGGACTTGGCGCCGATCTCGACCAGGTCGCCCAGGCGCAGCACCGCCACCCGGTGCGCCACTTCGGCCACCACGCCGAAATCATGGGTGATGAACAGCACGCCGGCACCGTGGCGGTGTTGCAGGTCGAGCACCAGCTTCAGGATCTGCGCCTGGGTGGTGACATCGAGCGCGGTGGTCGGCTCGTCAGCGATCAGCAGCACCGGGTCGAGAACCAGGGCCATGGCGATCATGATGCGCTGGCGCTGGCCGCCCGAGAGCTGGTGCGGGTAGCTGGCCACCATGCGCTCGGGGTCGGGCAGCAGCACCTCGCGCACGATGGCCAGCACCTTCTCGCGCCGCTCGGCGAGCGACAGACTGGTGTGCTGGCTGAGCACCTCGTCGATCTGGTCGCCGCAGGTCATCACCGGGTTCAGCGCCGTCATCGGCTCCTGGAAGATCATGCTCATGCGGGTGGCGCGCAGTTCACGCAGGCGGCTCAGCGGCGCATGGGTGATGTCTTCGCCCTCGAGCAGGATCTGCCCGCCCTGCACCGGCAGGTTCTTGGGCAGCAGGCCCATCACGCCCTGCGCGATCACGCTCTTGCCCGAGCCTGATTCGCCGACCAGGCAGACGATCTCGCCGCGGCCGACGCTGAAGGACACGTTGCGCACTGCGGTGGCACGGTCGCTGCCTGCCGGCAATGCGATGGTGAGGTTGCGCACCTCGAGGATGGGCTGGCCGCCCGCGATCGTGTCGGCCATCCGTCAGCCCCGCTTCGCCATCTTGGGGTCGAGCGTGTCGCGCAGCCCGTCGCCCAGCATGTTGACTGCCAGCACCGTCACCGCCAGGAAGATGCCCGGGAAGAAGATGTTGTGCGGGTACTGGTTGAACTGGCCCCGGCCCTCGGCCATCACATTGCCCCAGGTGGGGATGTCGGGCGGCAGACCCACGCCGAGGAAGGACAGCGCCGCTTCGGTCAGGATGCCGGCCGCGCAGATGAAGGTGCCCTGCACCACCAGCGGCGCCACGGTGTTGGGCAGGATGTGGCGCAGCATGATCTTCCAGGTAGGCGTGCCCAGCGAGATGGCCGCCTCCACATACGGCTCTTCGCGGATGGTGAGCACCAGCGAACGCACCAGCCGCACCACCCGAGGGATCTCGGGGATGGCGATGGCGATCACCACGGTGGTGAGGCTGCCGCGCCACATCGCCACCAGGGCCAGGGCGATCAGGATCGCGGGGATGGCCATCACGCCGTCCATCACCCGCATCAGCGGGCCGTCGAGCCAGCGCAGAAAGCCCGCCAGCAGACCCAGCGTGATGCCGAAGGCCAGCGCCACCAGGGCGGTGAACAGGCCGACGATCAGCGAGACCTGGGTGCCGTAGATCACCCGGCTGTAGATGTCGCGGCCGAAGCTGTCGCTGCCCATCAGGAAGCGGTGCTCCAGCTGGTCGCCATCCAGCGTGGTGATCTCGCCGGTCTCGCCGGGCACGAGGTCGCGGCTGGCCGGGTCGAACAGCGACGGGTCGACCGTGCCCAACCACGGCGCGGCGAGCGACAACAGCACCAGCAGCAGCATCACCGTGCCGCCGATGCGCACCGAGGTGTTGCGCCGCACACGGGCCCAGGCACTGGGCTGGGCATGGACCGTGGCGCTCTCGACCGACAGCGCCTCGAAGTCAGAAATGGCGCTCATGGTCAGTAACGGATCCGGGGATCGAAGAAGACATAGGACAGATCGACCAGCAGATTGACCAGCACGTAGACGAAGGAGAACAGCAGGATCACGCCCTGGATGGTGGGAAAGTCGCGCGCCAGCACCGCGTCCACCGTCAGCC
This sequence comes from Burkholderiales bacterium, assembly GCA_038246615.1. Lineage (GTDB taxonomy): Bacteria > Pseudomonadota > Gammaproteobacteria > Burkholderiales > Burkholderiaceae_C > Pseudaquabacterium. The sequence goes on along the minus strand of JBBRVT010000010.1, from coordinate 11,344 downwards.
GGCCCAGGCCCGGTATGGCATAGACCGATTCGGTGACCACCACGCCGCCGATCAGCAGGGCGATGCCGATGCCGATGACGGTGGCGATCGGCACCGCCGCGTTGGCCAGCGCGTGGCGCATCAGCACCGTCACCTCGGGCAGGCCCTTGGCGCGGGCCGTGCGGATGTAGTCCTCGCCCAGTGTCTCGAGGACCGACGCGCGGGTGACCCGGGCGATCAGCGCGATGTAGATCATGCTGAGCGTGATGGCCGGCAGCGCGAGGTGGTAGGCCCAGGGGCCGATGCCGTCGGCGATGCGCTTGTAACCCTGCACCGGCAGCCAGCCCAGCTTGAGCGACACCAGCCAGATCAGGATGTAGGCGCTGACGAACACCGGCACCGAGAAGCCCAGCACCGAGAAGCCCATCAGCGCCTTGTCGAGCCAGCCGCCGAAACGCCAGGCCGCCAGCACGCCCAGCGGCACGGCGATCAGCACCGCCATGGTGATGGTGACCACGGCCAGCGAGACGGTGGGCTCCAGCCGCTGGCCGATCAGCGTGGTGACTTCGGTCTTGTAGTAATAGCTCTGACCCAGGTCGCCACGCAACAGATGGCCGGCCCAGATGAAGAACTGCTCGGGGATGGACTTGTCCAGCCCCAGGTTGGTGCGGATCTGCGCGATCTGGTCGACGCTGGCCGCATCGCCCGCCAGCACCGCTGCCGGGTCGCCCGGCGTCAGCCGCAGCATGAGGAAGACCAGGATCGAGACGATCAGCAGGACGGGCAGCGTGGACAGCAGCCGCTTGACAAGGAAGTTCAGCATCGGTTTGCGGCTGGCATGGCCGGCCCGGCGCCACGCGCCGCGCCGGCCAGGGAGGCCATCAGTTCTTCTTGAGGTTCCAGTAGATGTTGCCGTTGCTGACGAAGAAGCCGCTGATGTTCTTGCGTGCTGCCATCGGCTGCATGTACTCGCCCAGCGGCACGTGCGTGGCCACCTCGAAGGCACGGACATGCAGCTGCTCGCCAAGCTTCTTCTTGGTGGGCTCGTCGATGGCGCGCATCAGCTCGTTGCGGATGGTGACCATCTTGTCGTCGGAGGCCCAGCCGAACCAGCCGCTCTTCTCGCCACGGGTGTCCATCATCGAGTTGGCGACCGGGCTCCACACGTCGAAGGTCTGCCAGGCGGTGAGGAACATGTGCCAGCCGCCCTTGTCGGGTGCGTCTTTCTTGGCGCGGCGGGCGACCAGGGTCTGCCAGTCCATGGCTTGCAGATCGACTTTGAAGCCGGCCTGGCGCAGCAGCTGGGCGGCCACGTCGGGCAGCTTCTGGATGCTGGCCAGGTCGGTGGGCTTCAAGATGACGATGGGCGTGCCGTCGTAGCCGCTGGCCTTCAGCAGCTCTTGCGCCTTGCGCATGTTGCTCTTGCCCTGGATGTCGCTGCCGGCGGTGGTGCCGTAGGGCGTGCCGCAGATGAACATCGAAAAGCAGGTCTTGTACAGCTCCTTCACGCCGACCTGGGCGCGCAGGAAGGGCTCTTGCGACATCGCGGCCATGGCGGCCCGGCGCACCTTGGCATTGTCGAAGGGCTTGTGCAGGTGGTTGAAGCGCGCGATGTACTGCAGCCCGTAGGTGGCGTACTTCGGCAGCTGGATGCTGGTGTCGGCCTTGGCGGTCTCGAAGTGGTCGAAGCCGAGCGCCTCGACGATGTCGACCTCGCCCTTCTGCAGCGCCGACAACTGCGCCTGGGTGTCGCGCAGCGCCAGGTTCCATTCGACCCGGTCGACGTAGACGTTCTTGCCGCCGGTGGTGCCCGAAGGCGGCTCGCTGCGCGGCACGTACTTGGTGTTCTTCAGGTACACCGCCTTGTCGCCGGGCTTGAAGTCCTCGCGCTTGAAGGTGAAGGGGCCCGAGCCGATGTGCTCTTCGATCTGCTTGAAGGGATCGGTCTCGGCGATACGCTTGGGCATGATGAAGGGCACGTTCGAGCTGGGCTTGCCGAGCGCCTCCAGCATGAAGCCGTTGGCCTCGCCCAGGAAGATGCGGAAGGTGTCGGGCGTGGGTGAGTCCATGCGCTGCACGAACTGGAACAGCGCCGAGCCCAGCGCGTCGCGCTTGCCCCAGCGCTGCAGGCTGGCGATCACGTCCTCACCGGTCACCGGCTTGCCGTCATGAAACTCGAGGCCCTTGCGCAGCTTGAAGGTCCACAGGCGCTTGTCCGGGCTCTCGGTCCAGCTCTCGACCATCTGCGGCTTGACCTTGGCGTTCTCGTCGGTGCCGAACAGGGTGTCGTAGATCATGTAGCCGTGGTTGCGGCTCATGTAGGCAGTGGTCCAGATCGGGTCGAGGATGGCCAGGTTGGAGTGCGGCACCACGCGCAGGACGGTGCCCTGGGCCAGCACGGGGACTGAAGTGGCCATGGCGAGCACGGACAACGTGGCCACAGTGGCCAGACGGCGGTTCAATTTCATGAAAGACAAGCTCCGAAGGTGGACGGTGGACCGGGGAATGCTGCCCCGAAATGGTGCCGCAACGCTAACCGAAATCTGCAGACCGATTGCTCGGGGTTTTCTCAAGGGCGAGAGCAAGACGCGCGCCAGGATTCGGCTGCGTCAGCGGTCGATCGGCCACTTGGGGCGCCGGATGTGCCGGTACGGCAAGCGCTGCAGATCGTTGCTGACAGTGCCCGGCGCGGCGCAGTACAGCACCTGCACTGCCAGCGGCGCAAACGCGGCCCGGAAGTGCTGCGAGCTCTTGACCACCACGATGCGCAGCGCCGCCAGGTCGCAGCCCAGCTGGGTGAACAGGTCGGTGCCCATGGCCTGGCTGCGGCGGCTGATCAGCACCAGCTGCACGCCACCGGCATCGACCAGCGCGCAGTCGCCCAGCGGCTGGGTGGTGCCGGCCAGTGCGCTCATCTGCATGTCGCGCTGCAGCGCCCGCACGGTGCAGACGGCGTCCAGCGGGTCACCCGACAGCGGGCCCACCTTGCCGCCGATGCGCAGCGGCAGGCGCGCGCCCACGCCGGCCTCGAAGGCGATGCGCACGGCCTGCGGGTCCCACAGCGGGCCGAGCGCGGCGCCGGTGATGCCACGCTCGATCAGCCGGCGCAGGATGAAGCTGCTGTCGCCGGCCGCGCCGCCACCGGGGTTGTCGGCGCTGTCGGCGACCACCACCAGGCCGGGCGGCGCGTCCAGCGCGGCGTCCAGCGCGGCGTCGATGCCGAGGAAGGGCGTGTCCATGGCAACGCGGAGCTGCACCAGTTCGCTGGCCAGTTGCTGCGCCAGCGCGTCGCCGGCGGCTTGGTGGCCGTCGGTGTAGACCAGCAGCTTGGTGCCCATGTCGGCCACGTCGCCCCAGGGAAAGCCATGGGTCAGGCTGATCGACAGCACGCCGTCGTGGCCCTCCAGCGCCTGCAGTCGCTCGACATAGCCCTGGGCCGGTGCGCGGGTGGTGTGCACCATGACGATGCTGTGGGTGTCCACCACCGACGCCACCGGCCGGCGACCATGCCGCACCTGCGCCGCGCACAGGTCGACCAGCTCGACCGCGCGCTCCAGGATGTCGGTGTGCGGGTATTGCTTGAACGCGATCAGCAGGTCGGCCTGCGCCACCATGGCGGCGCTGAGGTGGTGGTGCGGGTCGAGCTCGGCGCCGATCACCACACCCGGGCCGACGAGTTGCCGCACCCGGGTGAGCAGGTCGCCTTCGCAATCGGGGTAGCCATCGGCCACCATCGCGCCGTGCAGGCCCAGCAGCACCAGTTGCACCGGCAACGCGGCACATAGGTCGGCCAGGATCTGGTCGCGCAGGGTCTCGTAGGCGATACGGGTGGTGGTGCCGCCAGGCTGTGCAGCGGCCACCAGGCCTTCGACCAGCGTCCAGCCCTGTTCCTGCGCACGCTGCCGGGCTGCGTGCAGCGGGCCGGCGAACATGCTCAGCGCGGCGGGGTGGCTGCCGCCAGGAAAGTAGGTGCCGTCTTCCTCGAACGACGCCAGCCCGGTGGGCAGGGGCGCGAAGGTGTTGGTCTCGGTGGCCAGGCTGGCGGTGAAAACGCGCATCGGTCGGCTCGCATCAGGGGCGGGCGTCCATGTTAAAGGCCTGCGCAGCGCCCATGGCGGTGCATGCAGCACCGAGCCGTTTCGGTGTTACGGTCTGGCCAACTCCTTACACCCATGAAAACCTTGCGCACGCTGCCGCCCCATGCGCAGCGCACCCCATGATCCGGCTGCGCCTGCTGCTCGAGCTGGACTACAACGTGGCCGAACCGGGCTGCGACTTCATCTTCAACATCCACGCGGCGCACACGGCGCGCCAGCGGGTGCTGCAAGAGTTGCTGACGCTGAGCCAGGACGTACCGTCCCGGATCGACACCGACCCGGTCACCGGCAACCGCTGCCTGCGCCTGAGCGCGCAGGCCGGGCCGCTGCGGGTGGCCTACAGCGCCACGGTCGACCTGCTGCACCACAAGGCCTGGCCGGCGGCCATCGCCGAGACGCCGGTGGCGCAGCTGCCCACGCCGGTGCTGGGCTACATCTACCCCAGCCGCTACTGCCAGAGCGACCGCCTCACCCGCCTGGCCACGCGCGAGTTCGGCCAGCAGTGGCAGGGCCACAGCCGGGTGCAGGGCATCCGCGACTGGGTTCTGCAGCGCACCGCCTTCACTCCCAACACCAGCAATGCCAACACCTCGGCGATGGACACCCTGGTCGACGGCGTGGGCGTGTGCCGCGACTTCGCCCACCTGATGATCGCGCTGTGCCGGGCGGTCAACATACCGGCGCGCTTTGCCACCGGCATCGACTACGGTGCCGACCCGGCCCTGGGGCCGACCGACTTCCATGCCTACGTGGAGGCCTACCTGGACGGCCGCTGGTACATCTTCGACCCCTCGGGCACTGCCATCCCGATGGGCTTCGTGCGCTTCGGCACCGGGCGCGACGCCGCCGACGTGGCCTTTGCCACCATCTTCGGGCCGGTGCAGTCGTCGGCCCCGCGCATCCGGATCGAAGCGTTGCCGGGTGACGACGGGCTGCTGGAAATGCCCTGGCACTGCGCCGAAGCGCTGAGCACCGACGGCTGAAGCGGGCGCGCGCGGCGAGGCCGTGGCTGCGCGTCAGCCTGCCGCCATCACCCCGCCGCCATCACCTCGCCGCCATCACCCCGCCCATTCGGATCGCCCCGCCCGGCGCCCAGGCCGGGTTGAACTGCAGCCCGGCCATCTGCGCCCGGCTGAACAGCAGCACCACCGTCGACCCCAGCAGGAAGCGGCCCATCTCGGCGCCCTGCGCCAGCCGCACCGGCGGCTGGCCGTCGTAGCGCCAGTCGCGCAGCGTGCCCGGCCGCGGCGGGTTCACCAGCCCGTGCCACACCGTGGCCATGCTGCCGACGATGGTGGCGCCCACCAGCACCAGCACGAAGGGCCGGCCCTGCGCGTCGTCGAACACGCACACCACCCGCTCGTTGCGGGCGAACAGCCCCGGCACGCCGCGCGCGGTGACCGGGTTCACCGAAAACAGGTCGCCCGGCACATGCAGCATGCGGCGCAGCGTGCCGGCGCAGGGCATGTGGATGCGGTGGTAGTCGCGCGGGCTCAGGTACAGCGTGGCAAATGCGCCATCGGCGAACGGTGCGGCCAGCGCGGCGTCACCGCCCACCAGGGCGGTGGTGCTGTACTGGTGGCCCTTGGCCTGGAACACCTGGCCTTGCTGCACCGGGCCGAACTGGCTGATCGCGCCATCGACCGGGCACAGCAGCGGCGCATCGGCCAACGGCCTGGCGCCGGCTTGCAGCGCCCGGGTGAAGAAGTCGTTGAAGCTGGCGTAGGCCGAGATGCGCGGCTCGGCCGCCTCGGCCATGTTCACGCCGTAGCGGGCCACGAAGCGGCGGATCAGCGCGGTCGTGAAGGCCCCGCCCTGGCGCCGCGCCACGGCGCCGGCCAGCAGGGTGAGGGCCTGCTTGGGCAGCAGGTATTGCGGCAGGACGGCGAGGCGGTCGGACACGGAGGCTGGCTGGGGCTGGGGCGGGCGCCAGTGTATCGGCGGCCTGCCCGGCCTCCTGGCCTGCCCAATCCGGCCGGCCCGTCGGCGCCGGTCAGTAGGTGCCCGGGTAGGCGCCGCCGTCGATCAGCAGGTTCTGGCCGGTGATGTAGCCCGCCTGCAGGCTGCACAGGTAGGCGCACAGTTCACCGAACTCGGCGGCGGTGCCGAAGCGCTGCGCCGGCACCTGCACCCGGCGGCGGTCGGCCAGCTCTTCGGCCGTGACGCCGGCCTTGGCCGCGCCGGCGCGGAAGCCCTGCTTCAGCCGGTCGGTGTCGAACGAGCCGGGCAGGATGCTGTTGATCGTGACGCCATGCCCGGCCAGTTGCGGCTGGCGCGACAGGCCGGCCACGAAGCCGGTGAGGCCGCTGCGCGCGCCATTGCTCAGGCCCAGGAAGTCGATCGGCGCCTTCACCGCAGCCGAGGTGATGTTGACTACCCGGCCGTAGCCACGCGCGGCCATGGCGTCCACCGTGGACTTGATCAGCTCGATGGGCGTCAGCATGTTGGCGTCCAGCGCGGCGATCCAGGCGTCACGGCCCCACTGGCGGAAGTCGCCGGGCGGCGGGCCGCCGGCGTTGTTGACCAGGATGTCGACCTGCGGGCAGGCGGCCAGCGCGGCGGCGCGGCCTTCGGGGGTGGTGATGTCGCCAGCCACGGTGCGCACCGTCACGCCCGGGCTGGCGGCGCGGATGGCAGCGGCAGTGGCTTCCAGCGCGTCGCTGCCGCGTGCGGTGATGACCAGATGCACGCCTTCGCGTGCCAGCGCTTCGGCGCAGCCGCGCCCCAGCCCCTTGCTGGCGGCGCACACCAGCGCCCACTTGCCTGCGATGCCCAGATCCATGTGTGTTCTCCTCGTCGGTGGTTGGATGACAGACCCGGACCTTACCGCTTCGTGCGCGCCAGCAGCGCCACGCCGCCCAGCACACACAGGCTGCCCGCAGCCACCCAGGCGGTGAATGGCTCGCCGAGCAGCACCACGCCCATGGCGATGGTGGTGACCGGGCCCACCATGCCGTACTGCGCCGCCCTGGCCGAGCCGATGCGCTCGATGGCCATCATCACCATCAGCACCGGCAGCACGGTGCACAGCGTGCCGTTGACCAGGCTCAGGCCCAGCACCGGCACGGGGATGTCGGCCAGGCTGCCCAGCGGCCGCAGCAGCGCAAACTGCAGCAGGCACAGCACGCAGGCCACGGCGCTGGCCCAGCCGGTGAGCCGCAACGCGCCGATGCGCTGCACCACCTCGCCGCTGTAGAGCAGGTAGCCGGCGTAGCTCAGCGTGCTGGCCACCACCAGCGCGGTGCCCAGCGCCACGCGCGGGCCGTCCAGCGTCAGCTCGTGGCCGAAGACCAGCACCAGGCCGAAGTAGGCCAGCGCCATGGCCGCCCACTGACGGCCACTGGCGCGGCGGCCGTACAGCGCCCAGGACAGCAGCAGCACCGCCGACGGCGTGAGGTACAGGATCAACCGCTCCAGGCTGGCGCTGATGTACTGCAGGCCCAGGAAGTCGAGCGTGCTCGACAGGTAGTAGCCGCTGAAGCCGAGTGCCGCAGCCACCCAGCGGTCGCGCCAGGGCAGCGGCGGCCGGCCACGGCCGGCCCACCAGACCATCAGCAGGAAGAACGGCAGCGCCACCGCCATGCGCAGCATGACCAGCGTGACGGCATCGACGCCATGGCGGTAGGCCAGCTTGACGATGATGGCCTTGCCCGAGAAGGCCACCGCGCCGGCCATCGCCAGTGCCGGGCCGACCCAGAGGCCGGCGGCCTGCCCGGGGCCTGCACCAGGTGTGGGCAGGGAAGCCTGCGGCTGCGGTGCGCTCATGCGGCCGATTGTAGGAAGCTGCCCCACTGGCAGCGGGCGTTCGGTGCGCCATACTGGCCGGCACTCGACACCAGCAAGAACATGAACGAGTCTTCCGATCGGGCGTACGCCCATGCCCATGCCCAGGCCCAGACCCAGGCACAGGCCCACGCACAGGCCATGCCCCGCCCAGCCGACGAACCCGCCAGTGCGGCGCACATCGCCATCCGCAGCCTGGCCCTGGCGCTGCTGTGTGCCGCACTGCAGGCCGGGCTGCCGGGCTACACCCTGGGCACGGCGGTGCTGTCGCCGTTGTCGGTGGTGCTGGGTGTGGCTGCGGCGGCAGCGATGGCCAGGGGCCGCTGGACGGTGCCGGCCGCGCTGGCCGGTGTGCTGGCCGCCGACCTGGGCGTGCACGGCATGCCGCTGCCGCAGGCCTTGCTGGCCACGGCAGTGCTGGGCCTGCAGGCCGGGCTGGTGGGCTGGCTGATGCGCCATGCCCGCGACACCGAGCTGCTGCAACTGGACACCTGGCCGCGGCTGCGGCGCTTCGTGCTGGTGGCCGCGCCGGCGGCTGCGGCGCTGGGCGTGGTGGGCGGCATGCTGGCTGTCTGGCTGCAGGACGTTGCGGCCGCACTGCCGTTGGCACGCCCGCAACTGGCCGGTGCGGTCGGCCGCTTCATCGCCGACGCAGCCGGCATCATCGTCACCGCGCCGGTGCTGCTGTGCTGGCTGGCCCGGCCAGCGGCGCCCTGGCGGCCGCGGCGCCGGCTGGTGGCCCTGCCGCTGCTGCTGGTGGTGGCGGTGCTGTTGCCCGGCTTCGACCAGGTGGCGCGGCGGGACGAGTTGCGCCTGCAGGTCCAGTTCGACCGCGAGGCCAACCTGCGCCGGGTGCGGGTGCAGCAGCTGCTGGCCGCGCCGATGGATGCGGTGCTCACCTTGCGCGGCGTGCTGGCGGTGGGCGGCAGTGCGCAGGACACGGCCCTGTTCGACCAGCTCTCGGCCGGCTGGATGGCGCGCATCGCGGGCCTGCAGGCCACCGGCTGGCTGGAGCGCCGTGCCGGTGCAGGTGCCGGTGCCGGTGCCGCAGCCTCAGCCGGTGCCGACAGTGCATTCCTGCTACCGCATGCGCAACTGCAGAAGGCCGAGGTCAGCGCCCTGCCCGGTGCGCGGCTGGCCGCCGATGGCCGCCTGCAGCTCGACGCCGGTCTGGCGCAGGCGGCCGCGCAGGCCCTGGCGCGGCCGGGCCTGCCGGTGCTGCACCCACTGGTGCAGCCCGGCAGCGGCGCGGCGCAGCTGCTGGTGCTGCAGGCAGTGGCGCCTGCGGCTGGAACCAACACGGCGCAGCGGCTGGCCTTCGCCCGGGTGGACAGCCAGGCACTGCTGGCGCCGGCGCTGCCCGACAACGACGACCCCAACCTGCGCGTGTGCCTGCTCGATGCAGCCACGGCGGCCGGGCAGCGCCACCGCCTGGCCGGCCCGCCGGGCTGCGAGGCCGACGTGCCCGCCCGTGCCCTGCGCGCCACGCCTTTCGTGCTGACCCAGGGCGCGCAACGCCTGGACCTGCTGGTGACCGAGCCGGCCACCGCCGAGAACCGGCTGTTCACCGCCGTGTGGATGCTGGCGCTGCCGGCCATGGCGGGCGCGGCCATGCTCAGCGCGTTGTTGCTGGCCCTGAGCGGCCGGCTGCGCCGCATCGAGGACCGGGTGCGGGAACGCACCGCCGCGCTGCGGGCCGAGATCAACGAGCGCCGCCAGGCTGAAAACCGGCTGGCGGTGAGCGAGCAGCGCTTTCGCGCCATCTTCGACAGCGTCAACATCGGCGTCACCGTGGTCGACCCGGCCGGCCACCTGATCGAGGTGAACCCGGCCTTCTGCCAGATGATGGGCTGCACGGCCGCCGAGCTGCTGCACAAGCCGTTGGCCGACTTCCGCCTGCCCGACGTGGCCGAGGACGACGGCACCGCAGCCGCGATGGGCGGCGGCACAGCGCGGCGCCAGCGCTTCATCACGCCCGACGGCCGGGTGCTGCAGGTGGCCGCCAGCCTGCGCACCCTGCACGACGCCGCCGGTGCGCCGGTGGCCACCGTGGGCGCCCTGCAAGACCTCACCCAGATGCTGCGCCTGCGCGAGGCCGAGCGCGAACGCGAGCAGGCCGAGGTGGCCAGCCGCACCAAGAGCGACTTCCTGGCACGGCTGAGCCATGAGCTGCGCGCGCCGCTGAACGCCATCCTCGGCTTTGCACAGAGGCTGGGCCATGACGACCTGGCCGGTGGCGACGCGCTGCAGCCGCCACAGCGCCATGGCCTGGCCCAGATCCGCCAGGCCGGCTGGCACCTGCTGGACATGATCAACGACGTGCTCGACCTCTCACGCATGGAGGCCGGCAGCCTGCGCCTGACACTCGAGCCGGTGTCGCTGCCCGACCTGGCGCAGGAGGCGCTGGCGATGGTCGAGCCCGCCGCCCTGCAGGCGCAGGTGGCCATCACCCTGTCGCTGAGCCCCCAGGCCGAATGGGTGCAGGCCGACCCGGTGCGCCTGCGCCAGGTGCTGGTGAACCTGCTGGGCAATGCGGTGAAGTACAACCGCCGCGGCGGCCAGGTGACGCTGCGCACCCGGCCCGGCGCAGTGGGCGAGATCAGCATCGAGGTCGAGGACACCGGCATCGGCATGAACGAGGCCCAGCTGGCCGAGCTGTACACGCCCTTCAACCGCCTGGGCCGCGAGCAGACCGGTGCCGCCGGCCAGCCCGGCAGCCAGGGCACCGGCATCGGCCTGGTGATCTGCCGCAAGCTGACCGACCTGATGGGTGGCCGGCTGGCGGTGAACAGCCAGGAGGGCCAGGGTTCGGTGTTCAGCCTGAGCCTGCCGCGGCCGGCCGGCGAGCCGCAGCGCACGGTGGTGAACCTGGGTGCGACCGGCATGCCACGGGTGAGCATCGGCCGGGTGCTCTACATCGAGGACAGCGCCGCCGACATCCAGGCCATGCAGGCCCTGCTGGCGCAGCGCCCGGGCGTCACCCTGGTGTGGACCGGCACCGCCACCGAAGGCCTGGCGCTGGCCGCCGGGGCCGACCTGGTGCTGCTGGACCTGGACCTGCCCGACCGCCCCGGCATCGAGGTGCTGCGGGCGCTGCGCGCCGATTCACGCTGGCGAACGCTGCCGGTGGTCGTGGTGTCGGCAGAGAGCCGGCCGCAGCGCATCGACGAATGCTTCGACGCCGGCGCGTCGCAGTTCCTGACCAAGCCGCTGGACGGCAAGCAGCTGCTGCGCGCCGTCGACGAGGCCTTGAACGACTGAGAACCTGAGGCGCCGAGCCTGAGCGCCGGCCAGGCGCCGACTGCGCCGCCTGGGGCCGCCGCGCGCAGGCAGGGCTGGCGCCTGGATCAGTCGTCGATGAAGGCTTCCTTGCGCTTGGCCTTGATCGACGGCAGCATCACCACCACCACCATCAGTGCGGCAGCTGCCAGCAGCGAAGCCGACAACGGCCGGGTGGCGAAGGTGGTCCAGTCACCACGCGACAG
>JBBRVT010000009.1:0-23519 GCA_038246615.1 Burkholderiales bacterium | reverse complement strand
CCGGTGTTGACCGACTGGTCGATGCCCTGCAGCCGGCTGATGCGGTAGTAGGTGCCGGCCAGCTCCACCGCCAGCGCCATGTCATTTGCGTCCCCCACCACGTCCCCCACCGCGTCCCCCACCGCAGCCCCAGCCGCGGCCCCGACGCCGACCACGACCCCGGCGCCCTGGTGCAGGTTGTCCATGAAGCCGGCGGCATCGGTCAGCAGCGCCTCGCGCACCTTGCCGGCGCCTGGCAGGTTCTCGATCTGGTCGTGGTACTTGAACACCAGCTGGTTGGCCAGTTGGCGCACCTGGGCGAAGCGCTGCTGTGCCTGCGCGCGCTGCTGCTCGGCCGCCAGGCGCTGGGCTTGCGCCTCCTGGCGCTGCCACAGCGCCAGCCCCAGCGCGCCCACCAGCGTGGCCAGCGACAACCCCGACAGAGCCACGCCCAGCCGGTGGCGGCCGACGAACTTGCGCGCGCGGTAGCCCCAACCGGCCGGCCGGGCACTGACCGGGAAGCCGTCGAGGTAGGCACGCAGGTCGGCGGCGAACGCGTCCACGCTGGCATAGCGGCCGGCCGGTGACTTGTCCAGCGCCTTCAGCAGCACGTTGTCCAGGTCGCCTTGCAGCGTGCGCCGCGTGGCCAGCCACTGCGGGTCGGCCACCAGGCCCGGCCCGCTGCCGCCGGTGGTGGAGGCGGTCAGCGCGCTGGGGCGCAGCGGCTGCTCCTCCAGCACGCAGCGCGCGGCCTCGGCCGCGCTGCTGGCGCCGCGCCCGTAGGGCCGCTGCCCGGTCAGCAGCAGGTACAGCAGCACGCCCAGGCTGTAGATGTCAGTCGCGGTGCCGACCGGCTCGCCGCGCACCTGCTCGGGGCTGGCGTAGTGCGGGGTGAACGGCCGCTCACCGGCCAAGGTGCTGTGGCCGTCGCTGCCCTCCAGCGGGTCCAGCGCCTTGGCGATGCCGAAGTCCAGCAGCTTGACCTGGCCCGCGTCGGTGACCAGCACATTGCTGGGTTTCAGGTCGCGGTGCAACAGCAGGGCGCGGTGTGCATGCGCCACCGCGTCGGTCAGCTGCAGGAACAGCACCAGCCGCTGCGCCAGCGGCAGCCCGGCGCAGGCCAGGTCGATCGGGCGGCCCTGCACCGCCTCCATCACGATGTAGGGCAGGCCGTCGGCGGTGCGCCCGGCGTCCAGCAGGTGGGCGATGTGCGGGTGGTTCAGCCGCGCCAGCGCCCGCTGCTCCAGCGCAAAGCGTTCCAGCACGCGTTGCGAGTCCATGCCGGCGCGCAGCACCTTGATGGCCGCGCGGCCGTCGTAGGCACCGTCGTCGCGCCGCGCGCCCCAGACCTCGCCCATGCCGCCGCGGCCGAGCAGGCCGTCGATGCGCCAGGCGCCCAGGCGCTGGCCGCTGCGCTGGCTGTCGGCCGGCGCCGGCGCAGGCACCGCAGCCGCCGGCGCGGCCAGGAAGCCTTCGCCCGCCGCCGCCGTGCGCGCAGCGTCGGCATGCGCCAGCAGCGAGCACACCTCCTGCTGCAGCGCCGCGCTGGCGCCGCTGGCGGCCAGCGTCGCCACGCGCGCCGCCGCATCCAGCCCGGCCAGTTGGTCGAACAGGGCGCGCACCTGGGCCCATTCGGGGGGGACGGGGGGGACAGGCGGGACGGAGGGGGTCGACGGGGGAACGCGTGGCATGGCGCGCATTCTCGGCATGCCGCAGCGCCGCCCGGCCCCCGGGATGGGGTGGGTGGCAGCCGTCGCGACACCGCCGCATGATTGCGGCGTGATGCCTCACACGGTCGGTGACCCGGTCGGTGGCTGGCGGCGGCGCCACAATCTGCAGCCTGTCGTCGTGGGAAGTGTCAGTGTCAGCGCCAGCCGAAGTATTCGATCCGGGCCAGGTCACGCAGTGGCTCAGCGCCCTCGACGGTCTGCAGCCGCAGGCCTCCAACCGCCTGTTCGAACTGCTCTACGACGATTTGCGCCGGCTGGCGCGCAGGCACATGCGGCGCGAGGACAGCGGCCACACGCTCAGCGCCACCGCCCTGGCGCACGAGGCCTGGTTCCGCATGGCCGAGCAGACCCGCACCCACTGGAAGAACCGCAGCCACTTCCTGGCCGTGGCGTCCACGATGATGCGGCGCATCCTGGTCAACCACGCGCTGGCGCACCGCGCGGCCAAGCGCGATGCCGAGCTTGTGCCGGTCACGCTGTCGGGGCTGGAGGCATTGGGCATCCCGCCCGACCGCGACGTGGTGGCGGTGCACGAGGCGCTGCTGGCCTTCGAGGCGGTGGATGCGCGCGCGGCCAAGGTGGTCGAGCTGCGCTTCTTCGGCGGGCTGGAGAACGAGGAGATCGCCCAGGCGCTGGGCCTGTCGCTGGCCACCGTCAAGCGCGACTGGACGTTGGCGCGCGCCTGGCTGCACCGGGCGCTGGGCGCCGGCTGACGCTGCCGGGCCGGCTGGCATCAGGGCCGGCTGGCAGCCGCAGACGCCGGCATGCTGGCCGGCTCGGCGCGCGCCGCGGCCGATGCCGGCAGCGGGTCGAGCAGGCCGCGCTCCAGCCGCTCGACCTTGGGGGCGTCCCATCGGCCGGTGATGCGGAACTCGCGCGCGCTGGCCAGGCGCAGCGGCTCGCGCAGCAGCCATTGGCCGACAAACGCACCCAGGCCCACGGCAGGGTTGACTGCGGCATAGGCCAGGCTGGCGCTGCCGGCATTCAGCTCTGGCACCACCACCACGTGCATGTCTTGCGTCTCGTGGCCGATGTCGGCAGTGCCGGCCATCGCCACCAGCGCCTGCAGGCCGCGCAGGCGCAAGTTTTCGGTGCTGGCCACGCCGCCGCTGATCAGCACGCTGGCGGTGGCGGTGTCGAAGGCGAAGCCCTGCTGGAAGACGTCGCGGAAGTCCAGCAGCAGCCGGCGCGGCAGCGCCTGCAGGCTCATCACGCCCAGCAGCCGGGCGGCGCCCGGGTCCATCTGCAGGAACTGGCCGCCCCGCATGTCGAGCGCCAGCCGGCCACCGAGCGACGGCAGGTCGAAGGCCAGCGGCGAGCCGTCCCAGCCCAGCGTGCCGGCCAGCTTGCCGGTGGCGCCGCGCAGCACCTTGCCGAAGCCCAGGCGTTCGAGCAGCGCGCCGCCGTTGGCCACGTCCAGCTCGAAGCCCAGCACCATGCGCCGCCGCGCCTGGCCGGGCACGGCCTCCCAGCGGCCGTCGGCGTTGAGGGTGGCGTCGTCGTTCTTCAGCCGCAGGCGGGTGAGCTGCCATTCGCTGCGGCCGGCCGGGTCGGCAGGCGCCGGGCGGTTGGCGGCCTGCAGCGCCAGCGCGCCGAGCTTGCGGCCGCGCAGCTCGAAGTCGGCCACCTCGATGTCCAGCGCCGGCAGCGTCGGGCCGGCGCGGTCGACGATCTGCGCCACCGGGTCGGCAGCGGCCGGGCCGGCCACCTCGTCGGGCAGGCTCAGGCGCGACAGCCGGGCGCGCAGCCGGCCCGGGGCGGCCGCGTTGCGGGCCTGACGGTACTCCAGCGTACCGGCCGCCTGGTCGGTCTTGAACTGGGCGCGCCAGGTGTGGGCGGCGTCGATGGCCGCCGGCGGCAGGCGCTGCAGGTCCAGCACCACGCCGCTCAGGCGCCGGCCGCCAATCAGCAGTTCGGCCGTGCTGAGCTGCAGCGCCTGCGGCAGCCAGGCGTTGTCGTCGGCCGCCACCGCCACCGCCACCGCCGCCGCAGTGCCGAAACCAGCCGCCGCCCCGGCCGCCGCCCCGGTCGCGGCACCCGGCGCCAGCGCGCTGCGCCAGGCGTCGGTGTCTAGCCGCGGCAGGGCCAGCACCGCGCGGCCACCGGCCACCGGCTCGGGCAAGGGTGCGTCCCACGACCAGGCGCTGCGCAGCGGGCGCGCGCCGGTGGGGCCGGACTCCACCAGCAGCTGGCCGCGCAGCGCGCCCAGCTCCAGGCGCAGCCAGTCACGGGGCAGATCACGTGGCAGATCACGTGGCAGATCACGCGACACCTCGCGCGACACCTCGCGCGTCAGGGCGCCGGCTGCGCCGCGCGGCTCGGGCGCGCTGCTGGCGCGCAGCGCCAGGGCCTGTTCTGCCGGCTTGCCCAGCGGCGCTGGCAAGTCGATGGCCAGACCTTGCAGGTTGCTGGCCAGTTGCCATTCGGCCTGGCCGTTGCGAATGGTGGTCTGCAGCCGGTAGGTGGCCTGGCCCTGCAGCCGCTGGGCCAGGCGCGGCAGCAGCGGCCCCAGCTCGGTGGCGCGCCGCAGCGCATCGGCACTGGCCTGGCCGCTGAGCACCAGCTTGAGGCTGCCATCGGCCTGGCTGCCGCCATCGAGCAGCACCTCACCCCCCAGCAGCTGGGCGCGCAGGCCGCTGATCTGCACGCCGGTCTGACTGCCCGTCTGGACGCCGATCTGCCCGCCGGTCTGCCCACCCTTGTGGCTGGCCTCGATGCGGCCGCGGGCATTGGCCAGCAGCGGCAGGTCGGGCCGCAGCCGCAGGTCATTGCCGGGCAGCTGCAGGCTGGCCTTGAGCTGGGTGCCGGCGGTGCGGCCCAGCGGCACGGCCAGGCCCAGCCGGAGCTCACCGTTGCCGCTGGCGGTGGTGGCGCCGAGCTGGTGCCCGGTGGCCTCGGCCAGCGGCGTGCCGCGCACCACGCGCAGCAGGTCGGCCAGCGGGCCGCGCACCAGGCCGTCCACCTCCAGCAGCGCCGGCTCGGCCGACAACACCCGGATGCCGCCCGACACCTCGTCCAGCGCCAGGCCCCACAGCGTGCCGCGGGTGCGGTCAAAGCGCATCGCGTCGCGCTCGAACACCAGCTCGCCCGAAATGTTGCCGAAGGTGGGCCAGGGTGACTCCCAGGCCGGCTCGCTGCCGCCAGGCGGCACCGAGGGCACCGGCGCCAGCGTCACGTCCTTCATCTGGCCGGCGATGCGGAAATCGCCGTCGCGCTTGTTGACGAAGGGGAAGTCCCACAGGTCGCCCTGCACCCGAAAGCTGACGTCACGCAGCTCGCCGCCGCGCACCGCGCGCTGCGCCCACAGCCGCGTCTCGGGGCCGATGCCCAGCGGCAGGTAGCGCGCCACCTGGGTGGCGCGGCCCTCGGCCAGCCGGCCTTCCAGCCGCAGCACGCCGGGCAGTCGGCCGCCCTTGCCGAAGCCGGCGCCCTGGCCGGTGTTCCAGGTGGCCAGCAGCGTGCCGCGGGCGTCGGCATTGTCGAAGCTGGCGTCGAGCACCTTCAGCTGCACCGCCGGCGGCGCACCGGCCGCCGCTGCCGGGGTCAGCGTCCATTGCAGCCGGGCGGCGAACTGGCTGAGCGGCACCACCGCCTGCTCGAACACGCCAGGCAGGGTGAGCTGGCCGTCGGCCAGGCGCAGATCGGCCTGGCCGCCGGCCTGGTTGGCGTCGATCTGCAGGTCGGCCCCGCGCCAGCCGGGCCGGCCGATGCCGCCGGGTTCGGGTGACGCGGCGGCGGCGATGGCGAGGCCGCGCACGCCGGCCTTGGCGCTCCAGCTGCGCGGCTGGTCCAGCGGGCCGTCCCAGCGGGCGTCCAGGGCGCTGACGCTGCCCTCGGGGTCCAGCTGGCGCAGCAGATCGCGCAGGCCCGCACCGATCGGCAGGCGCTCGGCCAGCGCGGCCAGCAGCGGCAGGTCCAGCCGGTCGGCGGTGAGCTGGCCGCCGTCCAGCGGCGGCAGCCACTGCTGGCTGGCCGGGTTGGATGCGGCCGGGGCGGCGCCCGCAGCCGGCGCCGGCGCCGGCGCCGGACGCCATTGCAGCGCCAGCTGGCTGGGGGCCCAGGCCGCGCCGTCGGGCAGCGTGAAAGCCAGGCCCTGCAGCGCCAGCCGCACGCCGGCGCCCTGGCGCTCGGCCACCAGCCGGCCGCTCAGCGCATCCAGGGCCACCGGCGCCAGCGGGCGGCCCAGCTGCACCGACACGCCGCGCAGCACCGCATCCAGCGTCAGCGCCTGCGGCTGGCCCTGGTCCCAGTCGACCCAGGCACGCAGCGCAGCCCGGCCCTGCTGCAGATCGACCGGCAGCTGCACATGGTGGCGCAGCCGCGCCACGTCGGCGCGCGGCAGGCTGGCATGCAGCGTGCCCTTCCAGCGCCGCCAGTCGCCGGGGCGCGACAGCAGCGCGCCGCGCGCCTGGCCGACGATGGCGAAGCGGTCGCCCCAGTCGGGCGGGGGCGTGGCGTCCAGCCGCAGCTCATGCCGGCGGCCACTGTTGCGCAGAAGCAGTTGCACATCGGCCAGCGCCAGCGGCGGCGCGCCACGCAGCGCGTCCAGCCAGCGCAGGGTGCCGCCGCGCACCAGGATCTCCTGCTGCGAAAACAACCAGTCGGCGCTGTCGTCTGCAGCCAGCGTGGGCCCGTGGGTGCCCAATGGCAGACCGCCGACGAACAGGCGCCCGGCGGCGTCACGCCGCACGTCGAGCCGCGCATCCTCGATCAGCAGCTGCGCAAACCGCAGCCGCAGCGCCAGCAGCGAGGGCACCGACAGCGCCGCCTGCACCCGCGGCAGGCGCAGCGCCTCCTGGCCGGTGGGGTCGCGCAGCACGACGTCTTGCAGCGTGAAGCTGGGCAGCCAGCCGCCGCCCTGCGCGGCCAGGTGGCCGATCTGCACCGGATGGCCCAGCGCCTGCGTGGCCAGTGATTCCACCCGTGGGCGCCATTCGTCCAGACGCGGCAGAATCAGCCAGTGCAGGCTGCCCCAGGCCACCAGGGCCAGCAGCCAGACTGCCGACAACAACCCCAGCGCGATGCGCCAGCTCCAGTGCCAGGCACGGCGCGCCCACCCTGGCCAGGACGGGCGCCACCACCGGCCGGCCGGTTGGCGCACCGCAGCTGACAACGACGAGTGAGGCATGGATGAGGAGCGAGAACCGGTGCGCAGTGCGTGAGAACGGCCTGCGACTGTGCAGTCCTTGCGGCCCTTGCGGCCCTTGCGGCCCTTGCGGCCGATGGAGCGCTTGCAGCCTGTGCGGTCCTGACGTTTGCGCCCATGCGGCAAGGCGCCGCCTGGCGCCGGGCTGCGGGCCAATCTAGCACAGAGCCCCAGGCGCTCCATGGGTTCCGAACTTCACCTGCCCGACACATCCGCCCCGCGTGCGGCGGCCGACCACAGCCGCTTCGTGCAGCGCATCCGCCGGCGCTACGCCACCGAGCTGGCGCTGCTGCCACCGGGCCTGCCGGATGCACCGACCATCAGTGCGCTGGTGCAGCAGCTGCATGCCGGCGGCCGAGCGCTGCCCTCGGCGCTGCGGGTGGTGCGCCAGCTGGTCCTCGAACGGCTGGCGGTGCTGGACGTGGAACAGGCCGCGCCGCTGGCACACATCACCCAGGCGATGACGGCGCTGGCCGAGGCCACGCTGGAGATCGCGCTGGCCGCAGCCCGCAGCGAGCAGGACGCACGCTACGGCGCGCCGCGTGATGCGCAGGGCCAGGTGGTCGACTTCTGGATCATCGGCATGGGCAAGCTCGGCGCGCGCGAGCTCAATGTCTCGTCCGACATCGACCTGATCTACGTCTACGAGGACAACGGCCAGACCGACGGCGCGGCGCCGGTCAGCGCGCACGAATACTTCACCGAGGTGGCCAAGCGGCTGTATGCGCTGATCGGCGACACCACCGACGACGGCTTCGTCTTCCGTGTCGACCTGGCGCTGCGGCCCAACGGCAACTCGGGCCCGCCGGTGGTCAGCATGGGCATGCTGGAGGAGTACTTCCAGGTGCAGGGCCGCGAGTGGGAGCGCTTTGCCTGGCTCAAGAGCCGGGTGGTGGCACCGCGTGCGGCGGTCAGCTCGGGCCGGGCGCTGCCCCTGCGCAGCCTGGTCTCGGCCTTCGTCTACCGGCGCTACCTGGACTACGGCATCTTCGAGGGCCTGCGCCAGTTGCACCGCAAGATCCGCGAGGAAGCCCAACGCCGCGCCGCCGGCCGGCCCGAGCGGGCGAACGACGTCAAGCTGTCGCGTGGCGGCATCCGCGAGATCGAGTTCATCGTGCAGCTGCTGCTGGTGGTGCGCGGCGGGCAGTTCCCCGAGATCCGCACCCGCAGCACGCAGAAGAGCCTGCAGAAGCTGGCCGGCCGCGGGCTGATGAAGCCCGAGACCGCGCTGAAGCTGGACCAGGCCTATGTGTTCCTGCGCCAGGTGGAGCACCGCATCCAGTTCCTGGACGACCAGCAGACCCACCTGCTGCCCACCAACGACGCCGACCTCGACTGGATCGCCCGCGCGATGGGCCTGTGCGATGCGCCCGGCGCGCAGCAGGCGACTGCCTGCGGCCTGCTCGACAGGCTGGGCGAGATCCGCGAGCTGGTGGCCAATGAGTTCGACGCCCTGCTGCACGACAGCCAGGACATCGGCGGCGCGCGCACTGGCTGCAAGGCCTGTGGCCCGGGCCCGCAGCCGATCGACAGCGACCTGCTGCTGGAGCGCCTGACGCCGGGCCTGGCCGCGCGCATCAAGGGCTGGCGCGAGCACCCGCGGGTGCTGGCCCTGCGCGACGAGGCCAAGCTGCGCCTGGGCCGGCTGGTGCAGCGCACCGCCGCGTGTGTCGAGCTGGCCGAGTGCACCGAGGACAGCGCGCTGCGCTTCATCGACTGGCTCGAGCCGCTGCTGCGGCGTGACAGCTACCTGGCCCTGCTGGCCGAACGGCCCGAGGTGCTGCGCCGGCTGCTGCGCCTGCTGGGCCTGGCGCGCTGGCCGATGCAGTACCTGATGCGCCACCCGGGCGTGATCGACGAACTGTCCGACGAACGCCTGCTGCATGAGCGCTTCGACGCCGCCGAGTACATCGCCGGCCTCGATGACCGGCACCAGGCCTGGCAGCGCGCCGGCGAGGCCAGCGAGGACGCGCTGCTCGACACCCTGCGCCATGCCCACCATGCCGAGGTGTTCCGCACCCTGGTGCGCGACGTGGAAGGCCTGATCACCGTCGAGCAGGTGGCCGACGACCTGTCGGCCCTGGCCGATGCCACGCTCGACTGCACGCTGCGCTGGGCCTGGCCGCGGCTGCGCCAGCACCACCGGCCCGTGCCCAGCTTCGCCGTCATCGCCTACGGCAAGCTCGGCGGCAAGGAGCTGGGCTACGGCAGCGACCTGGACGTGGTGTTCCTCTACGACGATGCCGACGAGCCAGACCCGGACCGCGCGCAGGAGGTCTACGGCCACTTCGTGCGCAAGCTCATCACCTGGCTCACCTTGCGCACCGCCGCCGGCGAACTGTTCGACATCGACACCGCGCTGCGGCCCAACGGCAATTCCGGCCTGCTGGTCAGCTCGGTCCACAGCTTCGAACGCTACCAGGTAGGCCGCGGCGGCAACACCGCCTGGACCTGGGAGCACCAGGCGCTCACCCGGGCGCGTTTCTGCGCCGGCTCACCCGCACTGGCCGCGCACTTCGACGCGGTGCGGCGCCAGGTGCTGGCCACCCCGCGCGATGCGGCCTTGCTGCAGCGCGAGGTGCTGGAGATGCGCGAGAAGGTGCGCGCCGCCCGCCCGGTGAAGGCCGGGCGCTATGACGTGAAACACAGCGCCGGCGGCATGATGGACGCCGAGTTCGCGGTGCAGTACCTGGTGCTGGCCCACGGCCAGCGCCACCCGGCGCTGCTGGACAACGCCGGCAACATCGCGCTGCTGCAACGCGCCGAGGCAGCCGGCCTGCTGCCTGCCGGCGTGGGCACGGCCGCAGCCGACGCCTACCGCGAGCTGCGCCGTGCCCAGCATGCAGCGCGGCTGGACGAGCGGCCCACGCAGGTCGACCCGCCCGCGCTGGCGCGCGAGCGCGACGCCGTGCTGGCGCTGTGGCAGGCCGTCTTCGGTTGAGCGCCTGAGAGGCTGACGCACCGTGCCGGCTCTGCCGCCCTGGGCGCACCGGGCGCACCGGGCGCTTTGGAGGCATTGGGTGCACTGGGCCGGCCTGTGCGCGGCTGCGGCGCTGGGTGCGCTGGCAGCGCAGGCCGTCGACCCGGGCTTGCTCGACTGGCAGCCGGCGCTTGCTGCGGCCGAGCCATGGCGCGCCATCACCGCAGCACTGGTGCACCTGAGCCCGCAGCACCTGGCCGGCAACCTGGCCGCCACTGCGGTGGTGGCCGCGCTGGGCCTGGCCGCCGGTTGCCGGCGCCGCGCCGCCCTGGCCTGGGCGCTGGCCTGGCCGCTCACCCAGCTGGGGCTGCTGGCGCAGCCGGCGCTCAGCGCCTATGGCGGCCTGTCGGGCGTGCTGCATGCGGCGGTGGCGGTGGCGGCCTGGCAACTGCTGCGGGGCGACCGGGGCACGCGCCGGGCCATCGGCGCCGCGCTGGCCCTGGGCCTGCTGGCCAAGCTGCTGCTGGAAGCGCCCTGGCAGGGCCCGTTGCGCCAGCTGCCGGGCTGGGACATCGCCATCGCGCCGGCAGCGCATGCCAGCGGCGCGCTGGCCGGCTGGCTGTGCGCCCTGGCCTGCGGCGTGGGCAGCGTTGCAGACCGCCCGGCGCCTGCCACGGCATAGCATCGGCCCGATGACCGAACGCCGAACCAGCCTCGACATGTTGGCCATCGTCACGCTGGTGGGCTGCTGCGCGCTGTGGGGCCTGAACCACGCCATCACCAAGCTCACGCTCGACAGCGTGCCGCCGCTGCTGCAGGCCGGTGCGCGCTCGGTGGGCGCGGCGCTGCTGGTGGCGCTGTGGGCTGCCGCACAGGGCATCTCGCTGAGCCTGCGCAACGGCACGCTGCGCGGCGGGCTGCTGGCCGGCGTCACTTTCGCGGCGGAGTTCGCCTGCATCTATGCCGGCCTGCAGTTCACCGAGGCCTCGCGCATGATCGTGTTCATCTACCTCGCGCCCTTCGTGGTGGCGCTGGGCATGCCGCTGGTGGTGCGCAGCGAGCGGCCCAGCGGCGCCCAGCTGGCCGGCCTGGCGGTGGCCTTCAGCGGCGTGGCCTGGGCTTTTGCCGAAGGCCTGACCGACAGCGCCACGCCGGGCCAGGAGCAGCGCTGGATCGGCGATGCGCTGGGCCTGCTGGCTGCGCTGCTGTGGGGCGCCAACACCCTGGTGCTGCGAGGCAGCCGGCTGGCCACCGCCACACCGGTGCAGGCGCTGTTCTACCAGCTGGCCATCTCGGGCCCTCTGCTGCTGGCCGGCTCCTGGGCCGCAGGCGAGACCTGGCCGGCGCTGGCGCAGCTGAGCCCGCTCACCTGGGGGCTGATGGGCTTCCAGACCGTGGTGGTGAGCTTCGTCAGCTACCTGCTGTGGTTCTGGCTGCTGCGCCGCTACCCGGCCACGCAGGTCACCGCCTTCACCCTGCTGACACCGCTGTTCGGCCTGCTGGCCGGCGTGGGCCTTTTGGGCGAGCCATTGACGCTGCAGCTGGCGGTGGCCTGCGCCACCGTGGTGCTGGGCATCGCCCTGGTGAGCCGCGCGCCGCTGCGGCTGTCACCTGCGGGAAGCACGGTGCCGCAGCGCCGCACCTAGACTGCGCCGCGCACCCACTTCAGGAGACTTCCCATGATCACGCTCTGCGGCTTCGCCGTGTCCAACTACTACAACAAGGTCAAGCTGGTCCTGTTGGAAAAAGGCATCCCGTTCACTGAAGAACTGGTCATGACCGGCAGCCAGGACGAGGCGGTGCTGGCCGCCACTCCGCTGGGCAAGGTGCCCTTCCTGCGCACCGACAGCGGCACGCTGTGCGAGAGCCAGGTGATGGTCGACTACCTGGAGGCTGCCTACCCCGCCGTGCCGCTGCTGCCCGCCGACCCGCTGGCCGCCGCCAAGGCGCGCGAGCTGTGCACCTTCATCGACCTGCACCTGGAGTTGGCCGCACGCGAGCTGTATGCGCAGGCCTTCTTCGGCGGTACCGTCCCCCAGGACACCCAGGACCGCGTGCGCAAGCAGCTGACCAAGAGCATCGCCGGCTTCAAGCGCCTGGCCAAGTTCGGCCCCTACGTGGGGGGCGACAGCTTCAGCCTGGCCGACTGCGCCGCCTATGTCAGCCTGCCGCTCGTCGCGCTGGCCACCAAGAAGGTGCTGGGCGAAGACCTGCTGGCGGCCGCCGGCATCGACTGGAAGGCCTACACCGGGCTGATTGCCCAGCGCCCCAGCGCGCAGAAGGTGGATGCCGACAAGAGGGTCGACGCCGCACGCATGGCCGCAGCCGCCAAGGCCGGCTGACCGCTGCTGCCCACAACGACGAAGCCGGCCCGCAGGCCGGCTTTTTCATGGCAGCGCGTCGGGCTTCAGGCCGGCTGGATGCCGCGCTTGGCCTGGGCCGCCGTGGTGGCCATCTGTGCCGTCACTTCCTTGCGGTAGCGGTTGAGCTCCTGCACGCTGGCGAAGCTGCGCTCCATCAGCAGGCTCATGTTGTGCAGGATGCGCTCGACCACCTTGTTCTCCCACACGCTGTCGAACTGGATCTGCTTGTCCAGCCAGTGCTCCAGCCAGGCCGGGTCGGGCAGGCGGCTCTGGACGGTGTCGCGCGGGAACAGCGCCGCGTTGACATGCAGGTTGGTGGGGTGCAGCGCCTTGGCGGTGCGGCGGGCGCTGGCCATCAGAACGCCCACCTTGGCAAAGGCGGACCGTGCTTCGTCGCCGAACTTGTTGAGCGCACGCTTCATGTAGCGAAGGTAGGCACCGCCATGGCGGGCCTCGTCCTTCGCCAGGGTTTCGTAGATCTGCTTGATCACCGGCTCGGTGTGCCATTCAGCAGCGCGGCGGTACCAGTGGTTCAGCCGGATCTCGCCGCAGAAGTGCAGCATCAGCGTCTCCAGTGCTGGCGCGGGGTCGAATTCGAAGCGCACCGCATGCAACTCGGCCTCGGTGGGCACCAGGTCAGGGCGGAAGCGGCGCAGATATTCCATCAGCACCAGGCTGTGCTTCTGCTCCTCGAAGAACCAGACGCTCATGAAGGCCGAGAAATCGCTGTCGTCGCGGTTGTCGCGCAGGAACATCTCGGTGGCCGGCAGCGCCGCCCACTCGGTGATGGCATTCATCTTGATGGTCTGGGCCTGATCCGCTGTCAGGAGGCTGGTGTCGAACTGGGCCCAGGCGATGTCGGTGTCCATGTTCCAGCGCACGGCTTCAAGCTGCTTGAACAGTTCAGGGTAGAGCATGAGGGTCTTTCCAAGGCGGATGCATGATTCTAGGACGCCACCCCCGGCATGGTTGAAACCCGGCCCCAGCAACCCCGGAGCGCGGGGGGCCGCCTGGCCCCTGCATCCATCTGGCGCCGCCGCCGTATCCACCCCAGCACCTTGCGAAGCCCACCATGCGCCATGCCCTTCTTGCCCCGATCCTGCTGGCGGCGCTGCTGCCGCTGCACGCCAGCGCCCAGACCGCCACCCCGGCTGCCCCCGCCCGCGCTGCCGCCGCCGCCAATTGCCCGGCCGTGCTGCAGACCACCCAGCTGCGGCTGCAAGATGAAAAGCCCGTCAACCTGTGTGGCTATGCCGGCAAGGTGGTGCTGGTGGTCAACACCGCCAGCTTCTGCGGCTTCACCGGCCAATACAAGAGCCTGGAGGCGCTGCATGCCGCACACGCCAGCCGCGGCCTTGTGGTGCTGGGCTTTCCCAGCAACGACTTTGGCCAGCAGGAGCCAGGCAGCGCGAAAGAGATCGCCGACTTCTGCGAGAACACCTTCGGCGTGAAGTTTCCGATGTTCGCCAAGTCGCATGTGGCGCCGGGCGCCGGGCGCAGCGTCAACCCGCTGTTCACGGCCCTGGCGCAGCGCAGCGGCGCCACGCCGAAGTGGAACTTCCACAAGTACCTGATCAGCCGCGACGGCGCCGTGGTGATCAGCCATGCCTCGGCCGTCGACCCGAAAGACCAAGTGTTCACGAAGGACTTGGAGAAACTACTGAAGGCAAAGTGAAACCGGTCAGTCATACTACAACTTGACAGTTCATTTCAGAACCCACCCGACCATGGCAGACCTTGAACATTGCTGGCGTGCAAAGCCACTGCGCAGTTCTGAACCTTCCAACCAGCCAGCGCTCAACTTCCGGGTGGGCAGGCCGATAAAGCCTGCAACAGTTTTCGTGCCGTGCAGCCAGTCGGGTTTCCGTCGTGAAATCCTGAGGCAGTTCTCCTCCTCCTCCCTCCCTCCCTCGTTGGCCTCAGGGCGCTGCACGGCGCTTTCTTTTCACTCTCGGCCGCAGGACGCGGCATGACCAGCCCCCGCAACCAGGCACTGCCGCGGGTGGCGGTGGTCGGCTCGGGCATCGCGGGGCTGGCAGCGGCCTGGCATCTGGCCGATGCGGCCCGGGTCACGTTGTTCGAAGCCGACAGCCATTTCGGCGGCCATGCCCACACGGTGGATGTCGCCTTGGACGGCATCACCCACGGCGTGGACACCGGCTTCCTGGTCTTCAACCACGCCACCTACCCGCAGTTGCGCCGGCTATTTGCCGAGTTGGGCGTAGACACGGCGCCGTCGGAAATGTCGTTTTCGGTGCAGGTTCCGCAGGCCGATGGCAGCCCGGGCCTGGAGTGGAGCGGCTGCAGCCTCGACACCGTCTTCGCCCAGCGCAGCAACCTGGTGAACCCACGCTTCCTGGGCATGCTGCGGCAGTTGCTGCGTTTCAACCGCATCACCACGCAGATCGCCCAGGCGCAGCAAGAGGCCGCGCTGCAGCAGCCAATCGGTGAATTCCTGGCCGAGCGTGGCTTTTCAGCCACCTTCCGCGACTGGTACCTGCTGCCGATGCTGGGCTGCATCTGGAGCTGCCCCACCGACCAGATGCTGCGCTTTCCGGTGGCCACGATGATCCGCTTCTGCCACAACCACGGCCTGATCCGGGTGAGCAACCGGCCGCAGTGGCACACGGTGCGCGGCGGCTCTCGCCATTACGTGCAGCGCATGCTGCAGCGTATCCCCGATGCGCGGGCCAGCACCCCGGTACGCGCGGTGCGCCGCGTGCCGCCCGGCAGCGGCAGCGCCGGCGTGTGGGTCGACACCGACCACGGCAGCGAGGTCTTCGACGACGTGGTGCTGGCCGGCCACAGCGACCAGAGCCTGGCCTTGCTTGGCAGCCAGGCCAGCGCCGACGAGCGCGCGGTGCTCGGCGCCATCGGCTACCACCGCAACCGCGCCGTGCTGCACACCGACGCCAGCGTGCTGCCGAGCCGGCCCAAGGCCTGGGCGGCCTGGAACTACCTGCGCGCGCCGCAGCATGCGCAGGAGCAGGCGGCGGTGTGCCTGCACTATCTGATCAACCGCCTGCAACCGCTGCCCTGGCAGCAGCCGGTGGTGGTGTCGCTGAACCCCACCCGCGAACCGGCTGCGGCCAGTGTGGTGGGCAGATACGACTATGCCCACCCGGTGTTCGACATGGCGGCCATCGCTGCGCAGGCGCGCCTGCCGCAGATCCAGGGCCAGGGCCATGTGTGGTTCGCCGGCGCCTGGACGCGCTACGGCTTCCATGAGGACGGCCTGATGTCGGGCATGGCGGCAGCCGACGCACTGCGCGCGCGCTGGGCCAGCGACGGGCGCGGCGCACCCGCCCAGGCTGCTGCGTAAGCCCCCATGTCCTGCACCGCCGCCCTGCCGCCAGCCACCGCCGTGCCGCAAGCCCAATTGGGCATCGGCCGGGTGCGCCACCAGCGGCTGCGGCCGGTGGGACATGGCTTCGACTATCCGACCTGGTTCCTGCTGCTGCCCCTGCGCCAGCTGCGCCTGCAGCCCAACCCCAGCCTGCGCCGCAACCGCAGCGGCTGGGTCAGCTTCCACGACACCGACCATGGCGACGGCCGCGCCGACTGCCTGGCCTGGCTGGACGAGCGCCTGCACGCCGAAGGCATCACCGACGCCAGCGGCGAGGTGTGGCTGCACACCTACCCACGCATGCTGGGCGTGGCCTTCAAGCCGGTGAGCTTCTGGTACTGCCACCGGCCGGACGGCACGCTGGCGGCCATCGTCACCGAGGTCAACAACACCTTCGGCGGCCGGCACTGTTACCTGCTCAGCGGCCCGCAGCTGGCCTGGGGCCAGGAGCTGTCAGCCAGCAAGCAGTTCCATGTGTCGCCGTTCTGCCAGATCGAGGGCGGTTACCGCTTCCGCTTCATGCGCACCCACAGCGGTACCGGTGGCGCCGGCCGCACCGTGGCCCGCATCGTGCATGACGACGCCCATGGCCCGCTGCTGCTGACCAGCGTCAGTGGCGAACTGGCCGCCCTGACGCCGCAACGTCTGCACCAGGCGCTTTGGCGCATGCCACTGCTCACACTGGGCGTGATCGCCCGCATCCACTGGCAGGCGCTGCGCCTGCTGCTCAAGCGGGTGCCGTTCTTCGGCAAGGCGCCGGCCAACCCCGCAGCGCCCGCCATCCACAGCCGCTGATCCAGCACCCGACAACACCGCACCGGACCCAGGATTCCCACGATGCGCTCTGCCACCACCACCGCCAGCTCCCTGTCCTTGCCGCCAACCGCGCCGGCCGCCGCGCGCGCCGTCTTCGCGCTGCTGCGCCGGCTGCAAGTGGGCACGCTCGAATTGCAGCTGCCAGATGGCAGCCAGGCGCACTTCGGCACCGGCGCGGCGGGCGAGCCGCATGCATCGCTGCGGCTGCACAACTGGAACCTCTGCAGCGCCGTGCTGCGCTCGGGCGACATCGGCTTTGCCGAGAGCTACATCGCCGGCGACTGGGCCACGAGCGACCTGGTGGCCCTGCTGCAACTGTGCATCGCCAACCGCGACGCGATCGACGCGGTGGTGTATGGCAGCTGGTGGGGCAGCCTGGTGCACCGCATGCGCCACCTGTTCAACCGCAACAGCCGCGCCGGCAGCAAGCGCAACATCCACGCCCACTACGACCTGGGCAACAGCTTCTACAAGCTGTGGCTGGACGACACGATGACGTATTCCAGCGCCTGGTTCAACGGCGACACGGCGCAGAGCAGCGCTGCCGCCCAGCAGGCCAAGATGCGGCGCGCGCTCGGCGAATGCCAGGTCACTTCGGCCAGCCATGTGCTGGAGATCGGCTGTGGATGGGGCGGCCTGGCTGAGTGCGCGGCGCGCGATTTCGGTGCGCGCCTCACCGGCATCACGCTGTCGGCCGAACAGCTGGCCTTCGGCCAGGCGCGTCTGGCCAGCGCCGGCCTGGCCGACCGCGCGGCGCTGCGCTTCCAGGACTACCGCGACATCGATGACGGCCCGTTCGACGCCATCGTCTCGATCGAGATGTTCGAGGCGGTGGGCCGCGCCTACTGGGGCGGCTACTTCAAGACGGTGCACGACCAGCTCAAACCGGGCGGCCGCGCCTGCATCCAGTCGATCACCATCGACGACGCGCTGTTCGACCGTTATGTCAGCGGCACCGACTTCATCCAGCAGTACATCTTCCCGGGCGGCCTGCTGCCGAGCCCCGGCGCCTTTCGCGCCGAGGCCGCCAAGGCCGGCCTGCAAGTCGAGTGCGAACTGCGTTTCGGCACCGACTACGCCGAGACGCTGCGCCGCTGGCGCCAGGACTTCCTGCACCAGGACACGCAGGTGCGCGGCCTGGGCTTCGACACCCGCTTCATGCGCACCTGGGAGTTCTATCTGGCCTACTGCGAAGCAGCGTTCGCCAGCGGCAGCACCGACGTGATGCAGTTCACCTTGCGCCGGCCGGAGGCCTGATGACCGCGCAGGCCAGCCACCGCAGCAGCCATTCCACCAGCCGCCCAACCAGCCGCCGCGCCTGCCTGGCCATGCTGGCCGGTTGCGTGCTGCTGGCGGCCGGGCCGGCGGTGCGGGCTCGCCCGGACATGGCCGCGCCACCCGAACTGGCCACCGAGCTGCCCGGCGCAAGCTGGCGCGGCGGTGGCCCGATGCGCTTCCTGGGCATGCGCGTCTACGACGCACGGCTGTGGGCGCCTGCGGCCGTCACCGGCGACGGTGCCAGCCAGCCGCTGGCGCTGGAGCTGATCTACGCCCGCAACGTCAAGGCCGACCTGATCGTCAGCAGTTCGCTGCGCGAGATGCAGCGGGTGGCGCCGATCAGCGCCGAGCAGTCGGCGCGCTGGACACAGGCGATGGCGCCGCTGTTTCCCAACGTCAAGCCCGGCGACCGCATCACCGGCATCCAGCGGCCGGATCAGTCGACGCGCATCTTCTTCAACGGCATGCTGCGCGGCGAGGTGGCCGATGCAGAGTTCACCCGGCTGTTCTTCGGTATCTGGCTGTCGCCACGCACCTCTGATCCGCGACTGCGGCAGGAGCTGCTGGGCGGCGGCTCCTGAAACCACCGGCCACACCGCACGCCATGGTCGACAGCACGCTCACCCAACCTGCCTCCAACGCGTCCAACGCGGCCCGTTTCGGTACCGCCGACGGACTGCGCTACGGTGCGCTGGGCATGCCGCTGGCGTTTGCGGCGCTGCCGCTGTACGTGCTGCTGCCCAACCACTATGCCGCCGAGCTGGGCGTGCCGCTGGCCGGGCTGGGAGCGGTGCTGCTGGGCACCCGCGCGCTGGATGCAATGATCGATCCCTGGCTGGGCCGGCTGGTCGATGCTGGCCTGGCCAGGCCGCGCCGGCAGGTGATGGCTGCGGCCGTGGTCGCCGCCGTGGTGATGGCGCTGGGCTTCACGGCACTGTTCTTCCCGCAGGTGCAGGGGACCGACGCGCTGCTGGCCTGGTGTGCGGCAGCGCTGATCGTCACCTGCCTGGGCTACAGCGCGCTGGGTGTGCTGCACCAGGCCTGGGGCGCGCGGCTGGGCGGCGGGGCAACAGCCCAGGCGCGCATCACCAGCTGGCGCGAAGGCCTGGCGCTGGCCGGGGTGCTGGTCGCCAGCGTGCTGCCGGCCGCCGCCGGCGTGCCGGCGATGGTGGCGACCTGCATCGCCTTGCTGGCCCTGGCCCTGTGGGCGTTGGCCGGCGCGCCGTTCCGCGCGGCACCACCGCGGCTGCAGACAGCTGCGGCCGACAGCGCCGACCGCAGCGCTGGCCGCAGCGATGAACGTGCCTGGCTGCTGCCCTGGCGCACACCGGCCTTCCGCCGGTTGATGGCGGTGTTTCTGCTCAACGGCGTGGCCAGCGCCATCCCGGCCACGCTGGTGATCTTCTTCATCCGTGACCGGCTGCAGGCCCCGGCCTGGGAGCCGGCATTCCTGGGCAGCTATTTCGCAGCGGCAGCCCTGTCGATGCCGCTGTGGGTGCGGGCCGTGGCGCGCTACGGCCTGGTGCGCTGCTGGCTGACCGGCATGGCGATGGCGATCGCCGCCTTCGTCTGGGCCGCGCGGCTGGGCAGCGGCGATACCGCCGCCTTCCTGGCGATCTGCATCGCCTCTGGCGTGGCGCTGGGCGCCGACCTGGCCGCACCCGGCGCACTGCTGACCGGCGTGATCCAGCGCGCCGGCCATGCGCTGCGCCATGAGGGCAACTATTTCGGCTGGTGGACCTGCGCCAACAAGCTGAATCTGGCACTGGCCGCCGGCGTGGCGCTGCCGGCGCTGCAATGGCTGGGCTATGCACCCGGCGCCACCGGCGAGACCGCCCTGTCCGCACTGGCGCTGGTGTATGCCGCCGTGCCCTGTCTGCTCAAGGCCGGCGCCGCCGGCCTGCTCTGGACCTTCCGTCACCACCTGGACCGCCCATGACCCCGCGCACCTCCTCCACCCTGCGCCGCCTGGCTGCCGGCGCCGTGCTGGCCGCTGCCGGCCTCGCCAGCCTGGGCCTGGCCGGCTGCGCCAGCCCCGCGCCGGCCGACTACGCCAGCCAGACGCCCAAGCTCGACCTGCAGCAGTACTTCAACGGCAAGCTGCTGGCGCACGGCATCGTCACCGACCGCGGTGGCAAGGTGCTGCAGCGCTTCACCGTGGCGATCACCGGCACCTGGGTGGGCGACACCGGCACCCTGGACGAGCGCTTCACTTACGCCGACGGCCGCAAGGAGACGCGGGTGTGGACCCTGAAACGCGGCGCCGACGGCCGCTACACCGGCACCGCCGCCGATGTGCTGGGCGAGGCCCAGGGCCAGGCCGCCGGCAATGCGCTGAACTGGCGCTACACCCTGCTGCTGCCGTTGGACGGCCGCACCTGGGAGGTGCAGTTCGACGACTGGATGTTCCTGGTCGACGACCAGGTGATGCTCAACCGCGCGGTGATGTCCAAGTTCGGCATCCGCCTGGGCGAGGTGCTGCTGTCCTTCCAACGCCTGCCCGGCTGACTGCCCGGCGAGAAAGCACCCGATGGCCCTGAACCCCCGCATCACCGACTGGCGCGGCCAGCATGTCTGGCTGGTCGGTGCGTCCACCGGCATCGGCCGGGCGACTGCGGCGCGGCTGCATGCGCTGGGCGCCAAGGTCACGGTCTCGGCGCGCGGCGCGGCCGCACTCGACAGCTTCGCAGCCGAGCACCCCGGCGCGCGCGCACTGCCGCTGGACGCCACCGACGCCACCGCCCTGCGCACCGCCGCCGGCCAGTTGCTGGCCGAGGACGGCCGCATCGACCTGGCGCTGTACTGCGCCGGCCATTACCACGCGATGCAGGCCACCAGCTTCGACCTGGCCGACGCGGTGCGCCACCAGCAGGTCAACTACGTCGGCGCGCTGAACCTGCTGGACGCGGTGCTGCCCACGCTGCTGCGCCAGGCCGCAGCCGGCCAGCCAGCGCACTTGAGCCTGGTGGCCAGCGTGGCCGGCTACCGCGGCCTGCCCAATGCCCTGGCCTACGGCCCCACCAAGGCCGCGCTGATCAACCTGGCCGAGGTGCTCTACCTCGACCTGCATGCGCGCGGCGTGGGTGTGTCGCTGATCAACCCCGGTTTCGTCGAGACCCCGCTCACCGCGCAGAACAGCTTCCACATGCCGGCGCTGATGAGCCCGCAGGATGCGGCGCTGGCGATCGTGGCCGGCTGGCAGCACGGCGAATTCGAGATCCACTTCCCGAAGCGCTTCACCCGCATGCTCAAGGCGCTGCGGCCGATGCCCGACGGCCTGTATTTCAGCGCCATCCGGCGGGCCGTGCGTGTTTGAGGAAGTGGCTGAGGAAGTGTCTGACGAAGTAGCTGGGCGCGTGTCCGAGGCAGCGCCGGCAGGCACCGAACGCCACGCCGACGCCCGCGTGGCGCGGGTGGTGGCGCTGTACGAGACCCTGGTGCCCGCCGACCTGCCAGGGCTGCGTGGCGTGTATGCCGACGACGCCCGCTTCAAGGACCCGTTCAACCAGGTGCAGGGCGTGGCGGCCATCGCCCGCATCTTCGGCCACATGTTCGGTACGCTGGACGGCCCGCGCTTCCGGGTGATCGACATCGTGGCCGACGGCGACGCGCTGTTCCTGAGCTGGGACTTCAACTTCCGCACCCGCGGCACCGGCGCGGCGGCGATGTGCATCCACGGCGCCAGCCACCTGCGCTTCGATTCCCAGGGCCGGGTGGCGATGCACCGCGACTATTGGGACGCGGCCGAAGAGCTCTACGAGAAGCTGCCGCTGCTGGGCGTGCTGATGCGCTGGCTCAAGCGCCGCGCCGGGAACTGAGAGCCTGAGAGCATCCCAGCGCTCGGTCAGCGGCTCAGTTCTGGCCTTCGGTCAGGGTGTCGAGCTGGAAGTTGCCACTCTTGTGCACCAGCCAGATGTCCGTGTAGACGGCCTTGCCCAGCTTGGCCGGCGCCGGGAACGGGCCGGCCTTGCGGATCATCGCCACCACCCAGGGCCCCACTTCCGGTGCCGCCGGCGGCCGGCGCACCCGCACGTCCAGGATCTGGCCCTGCGCATCGATCTCGGTATCGACGATCATCACGCCGTACAGCAGCGGCGGCAGGCGGCCCTTGAACACCCGCATCGGGTAGCTGGCGTAGAGGTGCTTGGCGGCGTCGAGCTTGTAGGCCTGTTCGGTCTCGGCCTCGCTGGCGGCTCCTGCGGCCGCCAGCGGCGACGGCACCATGGAGAACTGGGCCTGGGCAAGGCCGGCCATCAAGGTGCCGACGAGCACCAGCAGCAGGGCACGCAGGCAGCGCAGGAAGGTGGGAGCAGGAGGCAGCATGGTCGGGCGGGGGTGCAGCGCCCGGGGCCCGGACATCCAACTGCACCGTAGCACAGCCAGCCGGCGCCGAAATCACCCCGGCCACCGCCGGTGTGGCTTGCATGCAACCCTTCACGCTGCGGCCAGCCAGCCAGCCAGTCAGCCAGTCAGCGCAGCCAGCCCTTGCGCCGGAAGTAGATCAACGGCGCGGCCACCGAAGCCACCATCAGCGCCAGCGCAAACGGGTAGCC
The DNA here is from genome assembly GCA_038246615.1 of Burkholderiales bacterium. Taxonomy (GTDB): domain Bacteria; phylum Pseudomonadota; class Gammaproteobacteria; order Burkholderiales; family Burkholderiaceae_C; genus Pseudaquabacterium. The sequence continues at coordinate 1,388 of JBBRVT010000009.1, read as the reverse complement.
CCAGCGCTGCTGCAGTTCGGGCATGTACTGGAAATTCATGCCGTAGACGCTGGCGATCAGCGTCGGCGGCAGCAGCGCCACGCTGGCCACCGAGAAGATCTTGATGATCTTGTTCTGGTTGATGTTGATGAAGCCGACGGTGGCGTCCAGCAGGAAGTTGATCTTGTCGAACAGGAAGGCGGTATGGCTGTCCAGCGAGTCGATGTCGCGCATGATCTGCCGCGCCTCCTCGAACTGCTCGGCATTGAGCAGGCGGCTGCGCATCATGAAGCTCACCGCGCGGCGGGTGTCCATCACATTGCGGCGGATGCGGCCGTTCAGGTCCTCTTCCTTGGCGATGGCCGAGAGCGCGTCGCCGGCCGCGCGGTCGTCCACGTCCTGCTTGAGCACGCGCGCGCTCACCTTCTCCAGGCTGTCGTAGATGCCCTCCAGCGCGTCGGCCGAGTACTCCGCGTCGGCGTCGTACAACTTGAGAAGGACATCCTTCGCGTCACCGATCAGCGCCGGGATGCGGCGCGCGCGCAGGCGCAACAGGCGGAACACCGGCAGGTCTTCGCCATGCACCGAGAACAGCACGCCGTCCTTCAAAATGAAGGCCACCCGCACATTGCGCGGCGTCACGTCGTCGTCGATCAGGAAGTCGGAGCGGATGTGCAGCTCGCCGTTGTCTTCCTCGTAAAAGCGGGCCGACTCCTCCAGGTCGTCATCGACGATGTCGTCGGGGATGTTCAGGCCGAAACGGGCGCTGATCCAGCCCTTCTCCATCGGCGACGGCGCTTCCAGATCGACCCAAACCGGCAGCGCATGGGACAGGGTGTCGGGGCTGTCGATTTCCTGCTGCACCAGCCTGCCTTGGGCCAGTGTGAAGACATTGAGCATGGCGCTCTCCAGGACGCGGCGGCCGCCCCGAGCAGGCGGCCGTGGAAGGCTGGGGGATGACGTGTGGTCTGCAACCGCCTCACCCCAAGCCATGGCCTGGCGTGGACGGTCACCGAGGGTGACTGGGGTCCAACGTCGGTCTCCGAGTAGAACAGCTATAAAATCATGGCATCGGCACCAGGCCGGGCCGGTCAGGCCGCCGGCATCAGGCGCTCGATGGTCTCGATCAGCTGCAAGGGGCTGAAGGGTTTGATCAGATAGTCGTCTGCGCCAGCTTCCTCGCCAGCGTCGCGATCCTGCGTCTGGCCGCGCGCGGTCAGCAGCACCACCCGGGTGTGCTGCAACGCCGGCAGGGCGCGCACCCGGGTGCAGACCTGCAGGCCGTCCAGCTCACCGGGCATCATCACGTCCAGCAGGATCAGGTCGGGTTGCATTTCGACAGCCAGACGCAGGCCGTCGGTGCCATTGGCGGCCTCGTGGATCTCATAAGGCTCGAACTCCAGCGTCAT
>JBBRVT010000008.1:0-23737 GCA_038246615.1 Burkholderiales bacterium | reverse complement strand
CCTCCGACAACCCGCGCACCCGCCTGGCCCAGGTGCTGGACGGCCTGCAGGCCGATGCGCCGGCGATCTTCGGCCCGCCTGCCGATGCGGCCGCCGCCGCCTGGCAGCAGCGCCTGGGCGCCTATTGGCAAGCCCGCCACCAACACCTGCGCAACGGCATGGCGGTGCAACCGGCATCCAGCCTGCAGGCCATGCTGGCGCAAGTGCAGGCGCCGCTGCTGGCCACGCTGCAGACCAGCCCCGACTTCCGGCCGGCTTATGACCCCCTGCTGCGCATGGCCCTGGCCCTGCACCGGGACGACCCGGCCGCCGCGCGCCGGCTGCTCGGCAGCCTGCAGGCCGCCGCACCCCAGCGCAGCGAAGCCGCCGAGGCCCTGGCCCGCCTGCCCTGATCGGCGCCAGAAAGCGCCGCCAGCAGTCTCTTCGACCCACTCCGACCTGCCCACCCACCATGACATCCCACGACCCTGGTCAAGCGACCTCCACCCCGCGCAGCTGGCTGCGTGAACCGTTGCTGCACTTCCTGTTGGCCGGCGGCGTGCTGTTCGCCGTCGACGCCGTGATCGCGGCCCGCAACGGCGACCCCAATGAGATCGTGCTCACCGCCGGCGTGCAGGCCGAGTTGCGCAAGATCCACCTCGAGGAAGCCGGCCGCGAGCCCGGCACCGCCGAGATGAAGGCGATGCAGCAGCGCTGGTTCGACAATGAACTGCTCTACCGCGAAGGCCTGTCGATGGGCCTGGACCGTGGCGACACAGGCATCCGTGACCGGGTGATCTTCAAGGCGCTGAGCGTGGTCGAGACCGGTCTGCAGCCGCCCAAGGCCGATGAGGCAACGCTGCGTGCGTGGTTCGAACAGCAGCGTGCGCGCTACGACGAGCCGCCGCGGGTGGACCTGTTCGAGGCAGTGATGCCCGACCAGCCCGATGCTGCTGCGGTGGCCGCCTTCGCCCAGGCGCTGAACGACGGCCGGGCCGACACCGCCACCAGCGGCTTGCGGGTGTTTCGCAGCCGGCCGCTGGCATCCATCCGCCAGGTCTTCGGCGACGGTGTCGCCGAGCAACTGGCCGATGTGCCGCTCAAGCGCTGGCAGGCCATGCAGACTGCCCAGGGGCCGCGCGCGATGATGGTCGAACTGCGCCAGGACGGGCGCACGGCGCGCTTCGAAGATGTGCGCGACACGGTGCAGCAGGATTGGCATGACCAGCGCATGGCCGAGCTGCGCACCCAGGCGGTGCGGGCCTTGACGCAGAAGTACAGCCTGCGCACGGCCACCGAGGCCAAGCCATGAGCGGCCGTCCGACAAGCCCGGGCCGGGCGCTGCGCGCCCTGTTGCAGGCGCTGCTGGCGCTGTGCCTGTGGCTGCCGGCGGTGGCGCCTGCGCACGAGCTGAGCCTGGCCGAGGTGCGGCTGCGAGAGCTGGCACCAGGGCAGTTCCTCTGGAACTGGGGCACGGGCGGCCTGGGCCGGCCCCCGCAGGATGAATTGGTGCTGACCTGGCCGGACGGCTGCAGCACCGACGGCGACCGCCTGACCTGCCGCGACGGCCTGAAGGGCGAGGTGGTCGTCCAAGGCATCGGCGACAGCTATTCGGCCACGCTGATGCGGGTGACCTGGCTCGACGGACAGGCCCGCACCTACACCTTCACCCAGGCCCAGACCGCGCTGCCGATGTACGGTGCCGCCGACGACCAGCGCGGCGCTGGCGAGGTGTTGTGGGCCTACGGCGTGCTGGGCTTCGAGCACATCCTGGGCGGGCTGGACCATTTGCTGTTCGTCGCCTGCCTGTTGCTGGTGGTGGGCTTCGGCAGACCGCTGGTGTGGACCATCACCGCCTTCACCGCAGCCCACAGCATCACCCTGGCCAGCAGCGTGCTGGGGCTGATCACCCTGCGCAGCGGCCCGGTGGAGGCGGTGATCGCACTGTCGATCGTGCTGGCCGCATCGGAGGCGCTGCACCGGCGCCCCACGGTGACACGGCGCTGGCCGGCGCTGGTGGCGTTTGCTTTCGGCCTGGTGCACGGCCTGGGCTTTGCCGGGGCGCTGGCGGAGATCGGCCTGCCCGAGGCGCATGTGCCGCTGGCGCTGCTGAGCTTCAACGTCGGCGTGGAACTGGGCCAGCTGTCGATGGTGGGCGCGCTGTTCCTGCTGAGCCGGCTGCTCGGCCGGCTGCAGCTGGGCCAGTACTGGGCGCAACTGGGCCGCACGCCGGCGGTCTACGCCATCGGCATCCTGGCGGCCTTCTGGTCCTGGCAGCGGGCTGCTTCGGTGGTGCTGGCATGAGCCGGCCGGTGCTGGCGCGGTGGCCCGACGGCCCGGCCCGGGCCGGGCTGGTGGCGGCCTTGCTGGCCCTGGGTGGCTGCAAGCAGGCGGCGGACAGCGCGGCATCGCAGCCCAGGTTGCCGACGACCGTGACGGCTGCACCGGCGCGGGCCCTGCTGCCGACCCTGGCCACGCCGCCTTTGCCGATGCCCGCAGCAACGGCAGCGGTCACTGATTGGACGGTGACCGGCCTGGTGCCACAGGGCGACATCGACCTGCCCGACGGCCGGGTGGAGCGCAGCTACCGCGTGGCGCTGGCCAACGGGCCACTGGAGCGCAACGCAACCGTGCTGCGGCTGCAGGCCGCACCGCCCGGGGTGGAGCTGGTGCGCGCCGAACTGGCGCTCGCCGAACTGCCGGCCAATGCCCGGCTGAGCCCGCCAGGCGTGGTGCTGCTGCGCCACCTGCCGGCGCTGAGCCTGGATGCCGGTGCGCTGCAGTGGGTGCTGCAAGACGCGCCGCCGGGGCCGGCCAGCGTGCAGGGCCGGCTGCTGGCGGGCGGTGCCACGCAGCAGGCGCAGGGGGCCATCGTCGGCCACCAGGCCGCCCCCGACCCGTTGCCGCGCGCACTGCTGCTGGCCCACCTGCAGCCCGAGGCCACGGTGTCGGCAGTGAACCAGACATTGCGCCAGGCCGGTGTGCGCATCGTGCAGATGCGCAGCGGCAACCATGGCCTGACCTTGCGGCCGCTGTCCGGCGACGCAGAAGCCGCAGACCGGGCGCGACGCCAACTCAGCCAGGCAGCGGTGTTCAGCGCCGTGTGGCTGCAGCCGGCACCGCCGGCGCCAGCTGCAGCGCACCAGGCTGCGCAGGCCAAACTGCCCACGGACTGTGCCGACTGACTGTACCGACGGGGAGCGCTGGAACGTTCAGCGGGCGCCCATGAGGAAACGCCGGGCCGCTCCCAACTTTCTCATCCCCCGTCGGGGGGCCTGGCGCGCAGCGGCAGGTCTGGGGGCGCTCAGATCGCCACGCGCTCACGCACCTTGTCGGCTTGCATGTCGGCACCGCGGCCGCGGGCGATGACCTCGCCGCGCTCCATCACCAGGTACTGGTCGGCCAGTTCAGCGGCAAAGTCGTAGTACTGCTCGACCAGGACGATGGCCATGCGCTCGCCGTTCAGGCCCTCGTCGGCCAGGCGGCGGATCACCCGGCCGATGTCCTTGATGATGCTGGGCTGGATGCCTTCGGTGGGTTCGTCCAGGATCAGCAGCCGCGGGCCGGCCGCCAGTGCCCGGGCGATGGCCAGCTGCTGCTGCTGGCCGCCGGACAGATCACCGCCACGCCGGTGGATCATCTGCCTGAGCACCGGGACCAGCGCGAACAACTGCGCCGGCAGCGGCGTGCGGCCGGGCTTGACGGCCAGGCCCATCTTCAGGTTGTCTTCGACCGTCAGGCGGCTGAAGATCTCGCGGCCCTGGGGCACATAGCCGATGCCCAGACGCACCCGCTCGTAGGGCGTGGCACGGGTGATGTCGGTGCCGGCCAGCAGCATGCTGCCGGTCTTCACCGGCACCACGCCCATCAGGCTCTTGAGCAAGGTGGTCTTGCCCACGCCGTTGCGCCCCAGCACCACAGTCACCTCGCCCTGCTTCGCCTCGAAACCGACGTTGCGCAGGATGTGGCTGCCGCCGTAGTACTGGTTCAGGCCGTCGACTTTCAGCATGGTGCTGTTCCCGCTGCCGTGTTGCTGGAGTTGAGCAGACCGCGTGCGTCCGCAGGCCACGGCTGTCCGGCTGACGACACCCGACGCTCAACGGCCAAGATAAACCTCCACCACCTTCTCGTTGTTCTGCACATCCGCCAGCAGCCCTTCGGCCAGCACGCTGCCTTCATGCAGCACCGTCACGGTCTTGCGGCCTTCGGTCAGCTGGTCGACGAACTTCATGTCGTGCTCCACCACCACCAGGCTGTGCTTGCCTTCCAGGCTGAGGAACAACTCGGCAGTGCGCTCGGTCTCCTCGTCGGTCATGCCGGCCACCGGCTCGTCCAGCAGCAGCAGCTTGGGGTCCTGCACCAGCAGCATGCCGATCTCCAGCCACTGCTTCTGGCCGTGGCTCAGCAGGCCGGCGGTGCGCTGCGCTTCGTCCTTCAAGTGGATGGTGGTCAGCGTCTGGCCGATGCGGTCCAGCTGCTCGCCGCTCAGGCGCGAAAACAGGCTGGCACGCACCCGGCGGTCGTCGGCCAGCGCCAGTTCCAGGTTCTCGAAGACGCTGAGCTGCTCGTACACCGTGGGCTTCTGGAACTTGCGGCCGATGCCCACCTGGGCGATCTCCGGCTCGGTCAGGCGCAGCAGGTCGATGGTGCTGCCGAAGCTGGCCGTGCCACTGTCGGGCCGGGTCTTGCCGGTGATGCAGTCCATCATCGTGGTCTTGCCCGCGCCGTTGGGGCCGATGATGCAGCGCAGCTCGCCCAGGTTGACGGTGAGGCACAGCTTGTTCAGCGCCCGGAAGCCGTCGAAGCTGACGGTGATGTCGTCCAGGTACAGCGCCACGCCCTGGGTGAAATCAGGCACGCCGATGCGGGCGATGCGGCCATAGCTGGCGCTGCGCCCACCGCTCTCGGTGCCGCGGCTGGCCTGCTGCCTGGTCTCGTAGGCCTGGCGGCGCCGGGCGCCCTGCTCCATCAGGTCGGGCGTCATGGCTTCTTCTCCGACGTCTTGCGAAACAGGCCCAAGATGCCCCCCGGCCTCTGGAAGAGGCCGGCGATGCCATTCGGCAGGAACAGCGTGACGGCGATGAACAGCGCGCCCAGGAAGTAAAGCCAGAACTCCGGGAAGGCCACGGTGAACCAGCTCTTGGCACCGTTGACGAAGAACGCGCCGACGATCGGCCCGATCAGCGTGGCGCGGCCACCCACTGCGGCCCAGATGGCGATCTCGATGCCGGCCGCCGGGCTCATCTCGCTGGGGTTGATGATGCCCACCTGCGGCACATACAAGGCGCCGGCAATGGCGCACATCACCGCGCTCAGCACCCAGATGCTCAGCTTGTAGGCCAGCGGGTTGTAGCCGGTGAACATCACCCGCGTCTCGGCGTCGCGGATGGCCTGCAGCACCCGGCCGTACTTGCTGTGGACGATGGCGCGTGCCAGCAGGTAGAAGCCCACCAGCGTGCAGCCGGTGATGACGAACAGCGTGATGCGCATGCCCGGCGTTGCAATCGGCAGGTCGAGGATGCGCTTGAAGTCGGTGAAGCCGTTGTTGCCGCCGAAGCCGGTCTCGTTGCGGAAGAACAGCAGCATGGCGGCAAACGTCATCGCCTGGGTGATGATCGAAAAGTAGACGCCCTTGATGCGCGAGCGGAAGGCGAACCAGCCGAACACCAGCGCCAGCAGCCCGGGCACCAGCACCACCAGCAGCATCTGCGCGATGAAGCTGTCGCTCACCGCCCAGGTCCAGGGCAGTTCCTTCCAGTCCAGGAACACCATGAAGTCGGGCAGCGGGCTCTTGTAGTTGCCGTCCAGCCCGATCTGGCGCATCAGGTACATGCCCATGCCGTAGCCGCCCAGCGCGAAGAACAGTCCGTGGCCCAGGCTGAGGATGCCGGTGTAGCCCCAGATCAGGTCCATCGCCAATGCGCAGATGGCAAAGCACAGGATCTTGCCGGTGAGCTGGACCGCGTAGTCGCTCATGTGGAAGGCGCTGCCTTCGGGCACGGCCAGGTTCAGTACCGGCACCAGCACGCACACCACCATCAGTGCGCCGAATACCCCAGCCCAGCCCCGGGCACCCAGCAACAGGCCGCGCTTCTGCTGCAGACCGCTGGCCGAAGGAAGCACCGTGCTCATGCCTCGGCACTCCGGCCCTTGATCGCAAAGAGCCCCTGCGGCCGCTTCTGGATGAACACCACGATGAACACCAGCACCATGATCTTGGCCAGCACTGCGCCAGCCCAGTCTTCCAGCAGCTTGTTCAGGATGCCCAGGCCGAGCGCGGCGTACACCGTGCCGGCGAGTTGGCCCACACCGCCCAGCACCACCACCATGAAGCTGTCGACGATGTAGCCCTGGCCGAGATCGGGCCCGACGTTGCCCACCTGGCTGAGCGCACAGCCGGCCAGGCCGGCGATGCCCGCGCCCAGGCTGAAGGCCAGCATGTCGATGCGCGCGGTGTTGACGCCCACGCAGCTGGCCATGCGCCGGTTCTGGGTGACACCGCGCACGAACAGGCCCAGCCGGGTCTTGCCGATCAACGCAGCCACGCCCACCAGCACCAGCACCGCGAACACCAGGATCGCCAGCCGGTTGTAGGGCAGCACCAGGTTGGGCAGCACCTGCACGCCGCCGCTCATCCACGACGGGTTTTCCACGCCCACGTTCTGCGCGCCAAACAGGCTGCGCACCGATTGCATCAGCACCAGGCTGATGCCCCATGTGGCCAACAGGGTTTCCAGGGGCCGGCCGTAGAGCCAGCGGATCACCGTGCGCTCCAGCACCGCACCCACCAGGGCACTGGCGAGAAAGGCGGCCGGGATGGCCAGCAGGATGTACCAGTCGAACCACGCCGGCAGGTACTGCCTGAACAGGTTCTGTACCAAGTAGGTGGCATAGGCGCCGATCATCATCAGCTCGCCATGGGCCATGTTGATCACGCCCATCAGCCCGTAGGTGATGGCCAGGCCCAGCGCAACCAGCAGCAGGATGCTGCCCAGGCTGGCGCCCGTGAACAGCAGGCCCAGGCGTTCACCCCAGGCCAGCTGACCCTGCACGCTGTCGATGGCGGCCTGGATGGCGGCCTTGACCTTGGGGTCTTGTTCAGTGGCGAGCCGTTCCAGCAGCAACGAACGTGTGGTCGGCGAGCTGCTGCCCGACAGTGCGGCCGCTGCCGCAGCGCGTTTGACGGGGTCGGCCGACGAGATCAGTACCGCCGCACGCAGCAGTTCCAGGCGGGCCTTCAGGTCGGCATCGGTCTCGGCTGCGGCGGCCTTGTCGATCAACGGCAGCTTGCCCTCGTCGACATCGCCCTTCAGCTCGGCAATCGCCGCGCGGCGCACCGCCACGTCGGGCGACACCAGCTTGAGCACGGCCACCGCCGCTTCCAGCTCGCGGCGCATGCGGTTGTTGTTGACCACGTCCTCGGCGTCGGCCGGCAGCGTGGCCGCCGCGCCGCTGGCGGCTTCCACCACCTTGTCGCCCTGCACGATGTAGGCCTTGCCACCGGCGGTCTTCACCGTGTCGTCGAGCATGGCCTGGATGAACGGCGCCAGCGCCACATCGGCAGCGGCCACCACCTCATTGAGCGCCGCCACCCGCTCGTCGCTGTCACCCGCAGCAATGCGGCCGGCCTGCTCCGGGGTCAAGGCCCAAGCATTGCAGGCGCTGAGCAATGCAATCAGGAGAATCAGACGACGAAGCACAGGCAAGCCCGGTCAGAAACTGAGGCCGGCTGCGGCCAAGCCGCAGCCGCCGAACCAAGCGCACGCCGCGGAACCGGCTTTGCCGGGCCGCTGGCGTACCCTGCGGGCCGCGCCGGGCCAGCGGCCCGACTCCTCGCCAGGCATGCAAGGTCCACTGGACTTTCCATGTCCGGGCTCAGCCCCCCCAGCGGGGGGAGCGCCGCAGGCGCTGCGGGGGGAGTTACTTTTTCTCGACCACGTTCTTCTTGCCCTTGTTCTCGGCGATGAAGTCGCTCCAGGGGTCGGCCACGACCGGGCCCTTGGTCTTCCACACCACGTTGAACTGGCCATCGGCCTTGATCTCGCCGATGAACACCGGCTTGTGCAGGTGGTGGTTCTCCTTGTCCATGGTGGACATGAAACCGCCCGGCGCCGGGAAGGTCTGGCCGGCCATCGCGGCGATCACCTTGTCGGTGTCGGTGCTCTTGGCCTTTTCCACCGCCTGCTTCCACATCATGATGCCGATGTAGGTGGCCTCCATCGGGTCATTGGTGATGGGCTTGTCCTTGTGGCCGGGGATGTTCTTGGCCTTGGCGTAGTCGCTCCACTTCTTCACGAACTCGGTGTTGGCCGGGCTCTTGATCGACATGAAGTAGTTCCAGGCCGCCAGGTGGCCCACCAGCGGCTTGGTGTCCACGCCGCGCAGTTCTTCCTCACCCACGCTGAAGGCCACCACCGGCACGTCGGTCGCCTTCAGGCCCTGGTTGCCCAGTTCCTTGTAGAACGGCACGTTGCTGTCGCCGTTGATGGTGGAGACCACCGCAGTCTTCTTGCCTTCGGAGGCGAACTTCTTGATCTTGGCGATGATGCCCTGGTAATCGGAGTGGCCGAACGGGGTGTACTCCTCCATGATGTCGGCATCGGCCACGCCCTTGGCCTTCAGGAACGAGCGCAGGATCTTGTTGGTGGTGCGCGGGTACACGTAGTCGGTGCCCAGCAGCACCCAGCGCTTGGCGCTGCCGCCGTCCTTGCTCATCAGGTATTCCACCGCCGGAATTGCCTGCTGGTTGGGCGCGGCGCCGGTGTAGAACACGTTCTTGCTGAGCTCTTCACCCTCGTACTGCACCGGGTAGAACAGCAGGCTGTTCAGCTCTTCGAACACCGGCAGCACGCTCTTGCGGCTGACGCTGGTCCAGCAACCGAAGGTGACGGCCACCTTGTCCTTGCTGATCAGCTGGCGCGCCTTCTCGGCGAACAGCGGCCAGTTCGATGCCGGGTCGACCACCACCGGCTCCAGCTTCTTGCCCAGCACGCCGCCCTTGGCGTTGATCTCTTCGATCGCCATCAGCACGGTGTCTTTCAGCACCGTCTCCGAGATGGCCATGGTGCCCGACAGCGAGTGCAGCACGCCCACCTTGATGGTGTCCTGCGCGAAGGCGGGCACGGCGTACAGGCTGGCGCCGACGGCGACGGCCGACAAGGCGGCGGAAAAGTGGCGGCGGGTGGTTGACATGTTGGCTTGGCTCCTGGTGGGCAGACTGCCCCGTTGATTGGACAGAAGCAGTTTGAGTGCCGGCCGGCATTCGGGCCATACGACACATGTCGTAGGCGCGCACCGCTGCCGTTGCTGCGCTCCAGCACGGAACAGACCGCCTGCGGCCCTGCTGCTCCGGTGATGGCCGCACCCGAGGCCGACCCACACTGGTCGCAGCCCATGAGAAATCCCATGTCCACCCGTTGGCGCGCCGGTCTGGCCGCTGCACTGGCCTGCGCCGGCGCGGCCTGCGCGGCTGCGGAGCTCAACACCACTGAACTGATCTGGCTGAAGGCCGCCGCCCCGGTGCTGGCTTTTGCCCGCGCCGAGAAGCTGCCGCTGAAAGTGCTGGTGCAGCCGCAGGACACGCCCGGGCAGACGCCGATCGGCATGGCCTTCATCGAGGGCAACTGTGTGCTGGTGCTGTCGATGCGCGGCAACCCCGAAGCCCAGGCCACGCTGGACCGCATGCCCCCCGGACTGCGGGGCCCGGTGGTGGAGGCCATCACCGCCCATGAGCTGGGCCACTGCTGGCGCCACCTGCGCCAGACCTGGGGCACGCTGCCGGCCGGGCTGGTGGATCTGTCGGGCTTCAGCCAGGTGACGGCCGAGCAGGAGGTGCTGCTCAAGGACATGTGGCGCACCCGCCGCGAGGAAGGCTTTGCCGACCTGGTGGGCCTGGCCTGGACACTGCAGCAGCACCCGCAGCACTATGCCGAGGTGCATGCCTGGTACACGCGTGAACGGGCCGATCAGGCAGTGGACACCGGCCCGCACGACACCCGGGTGTGGATCCGCCTGGCGCAGGACACCGCCGCCTTCGGCCGTGCTGGGTCGGTGTTCGAGCGGGTCGACGCGCTGTGGCAAGCCGGCCTGGTCGCCGGCTTCTGAGGTTCGGCCGGCAGCGCGGCAGCCGGCCGCCGCGCCACAATGGCTGGCGTCGGCAGCTTGCAGACCTGGTGGATGCCGACGCCGACTCATCAACCGCAGCCACCGGGCCGGACCCGGCGGACCACAGACACGCCCATGAACCAGCCCCCCATGCTCGAAACCCTGACGCAGTCCAAGATCCACCTGGTCGGCGGCGAGAAAGGTGGCGTCGGCAAGTCGATGGTGGCGCGCCTGCTGGCGCAGTACTTCATCGACCATGCCATGCCCTTCGTCGGCTACGACACCGACCGCTCGCATGGCGCGCTGCTGCGCTACTACACCGGCTATGCCTCGCCGGTGCTGGCTGACCGCTACGAGGCACTCGACGCCATCGTCGAGAGCGCGGCCGAGCAGCCCGGCCGGCGCGTGCTGGTCGACCTGGCCGCGCAGACCCACGCACCGCTGGTGAAGTGGATGGACGAGTCGGGCGTGCTCGACCTGGCCGAGTTGAACGGCATGGCCATCCACTACTGGCATGTGATGGACTCCGGCCGCGATTCGGTCGACCTGCTGGCGCGGCTGCTCGACCAGTTCGGCGCCCGGCTGCGCTATGTGCTGGTGAAGAACCAGCTGCGCGGCGACGACTTCAGCCTGGTGGAGAAGAGCGGTGAGCAGGCCCGCGCCGTGGCCTTCGGCGCGCGGGTCATCGCGCTGAAGCATCTGCACGACCCGGTGGTGCAGAAGATCGACGCGGCCAACGCCAGCTTCTGGGCGGCGAGAAACGTCACCGACAAGAGCGGCCCCGGCCTGGGCATGATGGAGCGCCAGCGCCTGAAGATGTGGCTGGCGCACGCCATGGCCGAGATCGACAAAGTGCAGGTCTGAGAGAGCCCCCAGACCTGCCGCTTCGCGTCAGGCCCCCCGAGGGGGATGAGGAAACTTGGGAGCGGCCCGGCGTTTCCTCATGAGTTTCAGGGCAGCCCTCAGCCGCGCGCGCCGCCCAAGCCCGGCACGCGGGCCAGCACCAGCGCGGCGGCGGCGGTGCGGGTCTCCACGCCCAGCTTGGGCAGGATGTGCTCCATGTGCTTGGTGACGGTGCGCGGGCTGGCGCCCAGGATGTCGCCGACGTCGCGGTTGGTCTTGCCCTTGGACACCCAGTAGAGCACCTCGGCCTCGCGCGCGGTGAGCCGGAACTGCGCCATCAGCGATTCCAGCAACGCGGCGTCGTTGGCCTCGCTGGCCACCACCAGCCACTCGGCCTCGTCGGGGTCGCTGCCGTCGTCGTCGACGGCGCGCTCGGCCAGCTCGCCTGTCATCGCATGCAGTGCCAGCGTCAGGCGGCGGCCGCCCCGGGCGCAGACCAGGGGCTGCGGCAGCGCGCCGCGGGCCACGCCCGCCACCTGGGCGCGCAGCCAGTCGATCAGCGGCACCGGCGCAGCGCTGCCCTCGCTGCCGAAATGGTCGCGCAGCAGGCTGCGCGCCAGCGCGGTCTGCCACAACAGGCGGCCGTCACCCGCCCGCACCACCAGCGTGGCATGGCCGAAGGCGTCCAGCGCGTTGCGGGCCTGGCGCTGCTGCCGCGCGGCCTGGGTGTGCACGGCGATGCGCGCCAGCACCTCGCGCGGCTGGATCGGCTTGGTGACGTAGTCGACCCCGCCGGCGCTGAAGGCCGCCACCACATGTTCGGTTTCGGTCAGCGCCGTCATGAAGACGATGGGGATGGCGGCCGTGCCCGGCTCGGCCTTCAGCCGGCGCGCCACCTCGAAGCCGTCCATGCCGGGCATCAGTGCATCGAGCAGCACGATGGCCGGGCGCGCCTGCCGGGCCCGGGCAATGGCGCTGGGGCCGTCGGTGGCCACCAGCACGGTGTAGCCGGCCTCGTCCAGCGCGTCGTGCAGCAGGCTCAGGTTGTCGGGCAGGTCGTCGACGATCAGCACCACCTCGCCGGCCGCATGGGCCAGCGGGGCGGGCGGGGTCAGCGGCGGCGGCAGCGGCAGCAGTTCAGGCGGCATCGGGCAAGGAGGCAGGCGGGGCCGGCTGGGCTGTCGGCGGTGGTGTTGCGGCCATGTCGGGGCCGGGATCGGGGTGGGCCAGCGCGGATTGGATCAGATGCGCCATGGTGTCGAGCTGGAAGTTGCGCGCCAGGCCGCGCAGCCGGTCGAGGAAGGCGGTGCTGGCGGGGTGCTCGGTGGCCAGCGCGTCCAGCTTTTTCTGGATGCCGCGCAGGTAGCCCAGACGCACCAGTTCGTCCAGCGCGCGCAGTGCATCGGCCGGTGGTGCCACCAGGGACAGCGCGCCGGCCTGGTTGTCGGCGGCGGGCGGGCCGGCCGGTTCGTCCACCCACTGCAGCGCCAGCCGCCGCTGCAGCCAGCCCAGCAGTTCGGCCATGCGCAGCGGCTTGACGAGGAAATCTGCCGGCGTGATGCCCAGGTCGTTCTCCAGCCCCTTGTCGAAGGCGTTGGCCGAGACGATGGCCGCCGGCGCGCTGCTCAGGCCCTGGGCGCGCAGGCGGCGCAGCGTGGTCCAGCCATCGATGCCGGGCATGGCCAGGTCGAGGAAGATGGCATGCACCGGCGCACTGGCGGGCTGCGCGGCCAGCAGCGCCAGCGCGGCTTCGCCGGATCCGGCCTGCAGCAGGCTGAAGCCCAGCGGCACCAGCCGGTCGGCCAGCAGGCGGCGGTCGGCTTCCTCGTTGTCGACCACCAGCAGGCGCAGCCGCTGCCCGGCATAGCCGGTGTGGCGCAGCAGCGCCGGCCGCTCGCGCTGGCTGGCGCGGGCCTGCAGCTCGGGCAGGTACAGCAGCACGGTGAAGCAGCTGCCCTGCCCCGGCGTGCTGCGCACGCTGAGCTCGCCGCCCATCAGGCCGGTGAGCATGCGCGAGATGGTCAGTCCCAGGCCGGTGCCGGTGCTGGCATTGCCGCCGGCAGCGGTGCCGCGCACGAAGGGCTCGAACACCTGCGCCAGCTCGGCCTCGCCCATGCCCGGGCCGGTGTCCTGCACCTCGAAGCGCGCCATCTCGCGGCTGTAATCGACCCGGAAGCTGACCTGCCCGCTGCGGGTGAACTTCACCGCATTGCCCAGCAGGTTGATGAGGATCTGGCGCAGCCGCTTTTCATCAGCGCGCACCAGTTCGGGCAGCGTGCCGCTGCGGCTGTGGACAAAGCGCAGGCCGCGCTCGGCCGCCTGCGGCTCGAACAGGCGCACCAGTTCGTCCACCGCGTCGGCAAAGTGCATCGGGCCCGGCTCCAGCGCCAGGCGGCCGCTCTCGATGCGGGCGATGTCCAGCGTGCCCTCGATCAGGCTCAGCAGGTGGTCGCCGCCGCGGCGGATGACCTGCACCGCACCGCGCCGGTGCGCCGGGATGGCGGGGTCGTCCTCCAGCAACTGGGCATAGCCCAGGATGCCGTTCAGCGGCGTGCGCAGCTCATGGCTGATGGCGGTGATGTAGCGGCTCTTGGCCTGGTTGGCCGCGTCGGCCTGGCCGATCGCCTGCTGCAGCTGGATGTCGGTGCGCTGGTGCGACTCGACCTCGTCGCGCAGCGCGGCGGCCTGCCGCTCCAGCACCAGGGCCTGCTCGCGCAGCGCCACCGCCTGTTCATTCAGCGCCTGGGTCTGGCGGCGGGCCTCCCGTTGCGCCAGCGCACGGCCGCGCTGGGCCAGCACCGCCCACCAGGCCACCATGCCGGCGATCAGCAGCAGCACCGCGAAGGCCTGGCCGAAGCCGGTGCGCAGCAGCGGCGCCACCGCTGCGGCGCTGACCGCGTCCAGGCTGCCCAGCGAGCGCAGGCCCAGCAGATAGAGCGCACCGAACAGCAGCGCCAGGCCCGGCACCACGGCGACCATCAGCAGCAGGTAGGCCGACAGGCCGCCCTCCAGATGGGGCGCCATGCGTGCCGGCAGCAGGCGCTGCAGCAGCCGCAGCCATTGCTCGGACAGGCGGGCCTGCGGCTTGCAGAGGTCGTCGCAGCGGGCGTCGAGGGTGCAGCACAGCGAGCAGATCAGGCCGCCGTAGGCCGGGCAGGCGGCCATGTCCTCGGGCTCGTAGTCGCCCTCGCAGATGCTGCAGCGGCGCAGCACCTGGCGGCCGAGGTAGGGGCCGTGGCGGGCCGCATCGTCGGCCTCCAGCTGCTGCGCGGCCACGGTGCGGCGTGCCAGGTAGTAGCGCCCGCCGGTGGCCCAGGCGATCAGCGGCGAGGTGACCATCGCCACCACCAGCGCGATCATGGCCGACCAGGCCTGGGCCATCGGGCCGAAGGCGCCCAGGTGGGCAGCGATGCTCAGCACCGAGGCGATGCCCATGGCGCCCACGCCCACCGGGTTGACGTCGTACAGATGGGCGCGGCGGAACTCGATGCCCTTGGGGCTGAGCCCCAGCGGCTTGTTGATCACCAGGTCGGCCACCACCGCCATGATCCAGGCGATGGCGATGTTGCTGTAGAGCCCCAGCACATGGCCCAGCGCCTGGAACACGTTCAGCTCCATCAGCACCAGGGCGATCAGGGTGTTGAACACCATCCAGACCACCCGGCCGGGGTGGCTGTGGGTGAGGCGCGAGAAGAAGTTGCTCCAGGCCAGGCTGCCGGCATAGGCGTTGGTGACGTTGATCTTGAGCTGGCTCACCACCACGAACAGCGCGGTGGCCGCCACCGCCCAGCCATAGTGCGGGAACACATATTCCCAGGCCGCCAGGTACATCTGGTTGGGGTCGACCGCGCGCTCGGGTGGCACCATGTGGGCCAGCACCAGGTAGCACAGCATCACGCCGGCCAGCATCTTCAGCACGCCCATCACCACCCAGCCAGGCCCGCCCAGCAGCGTGCCCATCCACCAGCGGCCGGCGTGGCCCGGCTGCTTCTCGGGCATGAAGCGCAGGTAGTCGGCCTGCTCGCCCATCTGGGTGATCAGCGCGATGCCCACGGTGAGCGCCGCGCCGAAGCCCAGCAGGCCGAAGCCCGGGTGCAGGCCGTCCTGCCCGGCATAGCTGGTCAGGCCGCCGAGCTCAGCCGGCGCCTTGATCAGCACCACTGCCAGCGGCAGCACCAGCATGGCCAGCCACAGCGGCTGGGTCCACATCTGCAGGCGGCTGATGGCGGTGACGCCGTAGCTGACCAGCGGGATCACCACCAGCGAGCAGATCACATAGCCCCAGGCCGGCGGGATGTCGAAGGCCAGCTCCAGCGCGTAGGCCATCACCGCCGCCTCGAGCGCGAAGAAGATGAAGGTGAAGCTGGCGTAGATCAGGCTGGTGATGGTGCTGCCCAGGTAGCCGAAGCCGGCGCCGCGGGTGAGCAGGTCCATGTCCACGCCGTAGCGGGCCGCGTAGATGCTGATCGGCAGCCCGGCCAGGAAGATGATCAGCCCGGTGGCCAGGATGGCCAGCGCCGCATTGGCAAAGCCGTACTGCAGCAGCAGCGTGGCGCCCACCGCCTCCAGGATCAGGAAGCTGGCAGCGCCGAAGGCGGTGTTGGCCACCCGCCATTCGCTCCACTTGCGGAAGGTGCGCGGCGTGAAGCGCAGCGCGTAGTCTTCCATCGTCTCGCGCGCCACCCAGCGGTTGTAGTCGCGCCGGAAGGTCACCACCTGCTGCGGTGGCGACGGCGTGGCATTGGGGGCGGGCGGGGTGGCCATGGCGGCGTGCAAGAAGCAAGAAACACACCGAGTCGGCACGGGCCGGTGGCGGGTGGCGGGTGGACCGGCTGCTGCCACCCGGCCAGTCAGGTCGCGCCCGCCCGCCTGCCTGCCGGACGGGGTCAGCCCAGGCTGATGTGCAGTTGCCGCGCACCGCTGGCCAGGCGCGCGCGCAGCACCGCAGCATCCACCCACACCCCGGCGGCGCGGTAGCGGTTGTGGCCGGGCTGCAGCGCCAGCGCTTCACCGTCCAGCGCCACCGCCAGCGGGCCATGGCCGCGCACGCCCACGCTGTAGTGCACCTGCACCGCATGGCCGTAGAGCTGCAGCGCCACCACCAGGCCGTCCAGCGTGGCGGGCAGCACCGGGTCGATGCCCAGGCGGTGCTGCTGCTGCACCAGGCCCAGCAGCACCTGCCACACCAGGCGCAGCGCAATGCCCGCACCGCTGCTGTAGACCCGCCAGCCGCCTTCCAGCACCACCGTGCCCTGGGCGACCTGCGCGTAGTGTTGCCAGGCCGTATCGCGGTCGGCAAAGGCGGCGTCCGAGCTGGAGTGGTAGCAGTTGCGCTGGCGCGGCGCAGCCTGCGGCACCAGGGCCTGCAGGCCGATCGGGTTGGCCAGGCGCAGCGCGTGCAGCAGGGCGTCGCCCCGGCCCAGCCGCCCCAGCGCCTCGGCCCAGCGCAGGTGGGCGTGGGTGTACATCAGGCCGATCTCGCGGCCGAAGTAGCTGGCGCTCTCGCCGCGCTGGAACAGCGCCATCGTGCCGCCGGTGTAGCGCAGCGGCCGGTCGAACAGGCGCAAGCCGTCGGGGCCGAGCAGGTGCTGCGCGATCAGCGCCCCATGTGCTTCGGCCTGTTCCGGGGTGAACAGCTCGTCGGCGATGGCATGCACCATGGCCAGCGCGCTGTGGTGGATGCCGGTGCGCGCATCGCGCGGGTGCAGCAGCAGGTCGGTCACCACACCGTCGGCGAATTCGGCATAGCCGGTGAGCACGCCGTCGACCAGCAGCAGGCGCTGGAAGTCGGCCGCCACCGCATCCGCCTGGGCGCTGAACGCCGCCGCCTCGGCAGCGCGGCCGATGTGCTGCCACGCCACAGCCAGGGCACGCAGCGTGCGGTGGTGCAGCGTCACCGTCCAGGCGCTGCACAGGTGCTCGCGCAGCGCCGGGTCGGCCGGCTGCAGCGCGTCGTTCCAGTCGCCGTGGCCATAGGCGGCCAGGCAGGTGCCGGCGATGGTGCGGCGCTGCACCACGGCCAGCGCGCGCTGCACATGCGCCGCCATGGGCTGGAGGCCGGCCGTGCCGTGGAAAGGCAGCGCCTCGTCCAGCAGCGCGGCATCGCCGCTGGCCTGCAGGTATTCGGCCAGCGCCACCAGTGGCCAGAAGACGATGTCGCCGTGCGAATCGTCGGCGCGGATGTGGGCATCGCGCGGGTAGAACATGAACCACTGCGGCCAGTCGCCGTCGGCGTTCTGGGCACTGAACACCCGGCACAGCAGGTCGCGCAGCGCATCGTGGCGGCCCAGGGCCAGCAGCAGTTCGGCCGGGCCCTGGCAGACGTCGCGGGTGCCCCAGCCGCCGCCGGAGAACTGCTCCAGCCCGCGGGGCACCAGGTAGTGCACCAGCGCGTTGTGCGCCAGCCAGGGCAGCCACTCGGCGAGCTGTTCGACCGCCTGCCCGGCCGCATTGGCCGGCGTCTGCCACTGCAGTGCCGGCGGTTGCCGCCCGCCGCCCAGCACCGGCGGCTGGCCGCTGGTGTCGGCGATCAAGGTGCCGTGCAGGCGCAGCTGCAGCGTGCGCAGACCCTGGCCCTGCAGGCACAGGTAGGGCAGGCGCCGGCTGCGGCCGTCGAGAAACAGCGCCTCGTCACCGCACACCACCAATGCCGCGCCGTCACTGCCGGCCTGCAGGCGCAGCCCGCCGGTTCCCAGGCGCCTGGCCAGTGCCCCGTCCGGCGCGGGCTGCACGGTGATGTCGATGCTGTGCCAGGCGCTGTCGGGGGCGGCGCTGTCCCGGGCGGCGCTGTCGCTGTCAGTCCACAGCACCGGCCCTTCGGCCAGGCCGTCGTCGGCGCCGTCGGCGGAATTGAAGGCGATGTGCTGGCTCACCAGCACGGCCAGCGGCGCGCCTTCCAGGACCGACAAGTGCAGCCCCACGGCGGGGGCATCGGGCGCGGCATCGGCCTGCACCTGCAGCGTGTGGCCGGGCCGGTGGTAGATCCAGGTGGCCTGGGCCGGCGTCACACGCCAGGCCGACGGCAGATCGAGCAACTGCCAGCCGCTGCCCGCATCGACGAACAGCCGCAGCCCCAGCGCGCGGAACACGCCCAGGTGACCGCGCTGGGTGGACAGGCAGCGGTTGGCGCTGGCATGGCCCTGGGTCAGGCTGGAATGGAACACGCCGGCCATCCACACCGTGCTGGCCACGGCGGTTTCATCGGGCGTCCAGTGGCTGCCGCTGCGCAGCAGGTGGCCGTGCGGGCGCAGCACCCGCAGCTCCTGCGCGCGGGTGACCACATGCGCCGTGCCGCCGGCAGCTGCGCCGTCATCGGCGCCCTCTACGTCGTCGTGGAAGAAGCCCAGCGGCGTGCCGTCGGCTGCGGTGTCCTCGTGGCGCCAGCCGCTGCCGAACCAGGCTTGCAACTGGCCGCGGTCGGGGTCGGCCGACGGCCACAGCGCCGCGCTGCTGAAGAGGTTGCGCGGGTCGTCGGCCGCGTCCCCGCTGTCTGACACGGCTGGCGACACGGCTGGCGGCGCCGCCGGTGGCCGGGCCTCCGGCAGCGCCAGCACGGCGGCCAGGCCGTCGAGATCGGCTGCGCTGCTGGCCGCCGGATGGTGCGCCTGCAGCGCGCCGAAGAAGCCCCGCTGCTGCCGTGCGCCGGGCGCCAGGTCGAACGCCTGCTCCTGCAGCGCCGCCAGCGCATGTTCATGCTGCAGCCGCGCATCGGCCAGGGGCTGGTGCAGCAGACCGCTGGCGCAGCCGGCACGCGCCGCCCGGCCCAGCACTTGCAGCGCGTCGGTGGCATAGCGGCTGGCATGGCCCAGGCTGCCGCTCAGCAGCCAGGGCACCTGGCCGGCCACCGGCGCGTTCTGCCGCGTGGCCAGCAGCACGCCGTGCACCGGGTGCCGCAGCGGCTGGTGGTCCAGGTACTGGCTGACGTAGGCCTCGTTCAGCCGGATGGCGCTCCAGGGCGCCAGGGCCAGGTCCTGCATGTAGACCAGATCCACCCGCAGCATGTCGGCGCCGGTATTGCGCAGGTCCACATGCCAGAACCAGGCATCGCCCTGCGCGGCCAGCACCAGTTCCACCCGCCAGGCCAGGCCCCGCCACAACCCGGCCTGCCAGACCCGCCCGCCCTGCGCATGCTGCCGCCCGGGCGCCGCCGGGCCGAGCAGCGGCACGGGGATGCAAGTGCCGTCGGCGTTGTGCAGGCGCAGCCAGATGTTGGCCGGCCCGGCCTCCAGCGGGCTGGCGGGGAACAGGTTCACAGTCAGCGCCTGCCAGCGCAGCGTGTGCAGCGCGCCGTGGGCCTGCAGCCGCGCCTGCAGGCGGCCGTCGGCCGACGACAGCAGACGGACAGGCGCAGCAGGGGCAACAGGCGTCATGGCGTGGAGCAGACGGGGCAAGGTGGCGGCAGACCGCCGCGCGCTGGTCGGCAATGTAAACGATTTCATCGATCGCCTGAAACAGCGAGGTCGGTGCACTGTTGGCGCACTGTTGGCGCACTGCTGGCGGCCAGTTGCAAGCGCCAGTCTGACCCCAGGCTGCCGCCCGGTGCAGAGTGAACAGGCCCGCATTTACCCTGACCCCACGCGGCCGGGCACGCCTTACCATTCCATGAGAACGTTTCCACGACACTGCCCGCCAACGCCAACCACCTCGGACCATGCCCGACGCCAGCACCGTCTTCCCGCCCGGTTTCCTGTGGGGCGCGGCCACCTCGGCTTACCAGATCGAAGGCGCACCGCTGGCCGATGGCGCCGGGGTGAGCAACTGGCACCGCTTCAGCCACACACCCGGCCGGGTGGCCAACGGCGACACCGGCGACATGGCCTGCGACCACTACCGGCGCATGCCCGAAGACGTGGCGCTGATGCGCCAGCTGGGGCTGCAGGCCTACCGCTTCTCGGTGGCCTGGTCGCGGGTACTGCCCGAGGGGCGCGGGCGCGTCAATGCCGCCGGCCTGGGCTTCTACGACCGGCTGGTCGACCAGCTGCTGGCCGCCGGCATCGCCCCGCTGCTGACGCTGCACCACTGGGACTGGCCCGCCTCGCTCGACGACCGTGGCGGCTGGCTCAACCCCGACAGCCCGCAGTGGTTTGCCGACTACGCCCAGGTGGTGGCGCGCGCGCTGGGCGACCGCGTGGCCAGCTGGGCCACGCTGAACGAGCCCTGGGTGATCACCGACGGCGGCTTCCTGCACGGCACGCTGGCGCCGGGCCACCGCAGCGCTTACGAAGCCGCCATCGCCGCCCGCCATCTGATGGTGGCGCACGGCCTGGGGGTGCAGGCGCTGCGCGCCGCCGGCTGCCGCCAGGTCGGCCTGGTGGTCAACATCGAGCCCAAGGACCCGGCCAGCGACCGGCCGGACGACCTGGCCGCCTGCGTGCGCGCCGACGCCTACATGAACCGCCAGTTCCTCGACCCGGCCCTGCTCGGCCGCTGCCCGGCGCCGCTGCGCGAAGTGTTCGGCGAGGCCTGGGTGGACTGGCCGCAGGCCGACCTGGCCACGGCCAACCAGCCGCTGGACTGGCTGGGCATCAACTACTACACCCGCAGCGTGAACCGGCACGACGATGCCGCCTGGCCGGTGCGCGCCAGCCCGGTGCGCCAGCCCCAGGCCACCCACACCGAGACCGGCTGGGAGGTGCGCCCGGCCAGCCTGCTGGCCACGCTGCAGTGGGTGCAGGCGCAATACGGCGACATCCCGCTGTGGATCACCGAAAACGGCGCCGCCTTCTACGACCCGCCGGTGGCCCCGCCCGAAGGCGTGGACGACCCGCTGCGCACCGCCTACCTGCGCGGCCACCTGGGTGCGGTGGCAGATGCCATCCGCGCCGGGGTGGACGTGCGCGGCTACACGGCCTGGTCGCTGCTCGACAACCTGGAGTGGGCGCATGGCTACAGCAAGCGCTTCGGCCTGGTGCATGTGAACCTGGCCACCGGCCAGCGCACGCCCAAGGCCAGCGCGCGCTGGTATGCCGACCTGATCGCCAGCCACGGGGCCGGGCTGTAGGCCGGCGGCACAGGGGCAGCACAGACCATGGCCACCACCATCAAGGACGTCGCGCGGGCCGCCGGGGTGTCGGTGGCCACCGTGTCGCGTGCGCTCAACGGCGCCGAGAACGTCACGCCCGAGACCCGCCAGCGGGTGCAGGCTGCGGCGGCGGAACTGCGCTTCACGCCATCGTCAGCGGCGCGCAGCCTGATCACCCGCCGCACCCACACCGTGGGCGCGCTGTTGCCCGACCTGTTCGGCGAATACTTCAGCGAATTGATCCGCGGCATCGACCTGAAGGCCCGCGCGCGCGGCCTGCACCTGCTGGTGAGCAGTTCACACGGCGACGCCAGCGAGGCGGCAGCGGCGCTGCGCGCGATGCACGGCCGGGTGGACGGCCTGCTGGTGATGACGCCGCACATCGACACCGCCGCGCTGGCGGCCAACCTGCCGCATGGCCTGCCGGTGGTGCTGATCAACACCCGGCTGCCCGAGGAGGGCGTGTCGTCCTTCGCGGTCGACAACCACGGCGGCGCCTATGCCATGACGCGCCACCTCATCGGCCGCGGCCGCGGCCGGGTGGCCTTCATCGCCGGCCCGGCCAACAACTACGAGGCGCAGGAGCGGCTGCGCGGCTACCGCAGTGCGCTGGCCGCACTGGCGCCAGGCGCTGCCGAGCTGGTGCTGCCGGGCGACTTCACCGAAGAAAGCGGCTGGCGCGCCGGCAGCGAGATCGCCACCCTGGCCGAGCGGCCCGGCGCGGTGTTCTGCAGCAACGACATGATGGCCATCGGCTGCCTGGCGGCGCTGGCCGAGGCCGGCGTGCGCGTGCCGCAGGACGTGGCGCTGGCCGGCTTCGACGACATCCCCATCGCCCGCTATGTGACGCCCCCGCTCACCACCGTGCGGGTGGGCATCGCCGAGCTGGGCAGCCTGGCGCTGGACCGGCTGGCCAGCGCCATCGAGAACCCCGGCCGCAGCGCGGCGCAGCACCAGACGCTGCGTGCCGAACTGGTGGTGCGGCAGTCGTGTTCAGACGGCTGACCGTGCGCTTCGCGTGCCCATCCCGTGCCTTTCCCGTGCCCCTGAGACAACCCGAGGAGACAAGACCATGACATCACCGAAGACATCCCTTCACACCCCGGCCCGGCGGCTGCCGCTGCGCCGCCACGCCCTGGCCGCTGCAGTGGCCCTGGCGCTCGGCGGCGCCGCCCAGGCGCAGCTGAGTACCGCCACCATCACCGGCTCGGTCAGCGGCGCCCAGGCGCCGGCCCAGGCCGGCCTGGTGGTGCTGGCCACCAACCTGGCCAACGGCAACACCAGCCGCACCACCACCCGGGCCGACGGCAGCTATGTGCTGGCCGGGCTGGCGCCGGGCGAGTACCAGCTCAGCATCGACGGGCGCAAGTCGCAGACCATCACCGTGGCGGTGGGCGAGACCGCGCAGGTCAACCTCGCCGTGGGTGGCGGCCAGCAGGTCACCATCCTGGGCTCGCTGGGCCGCAAGGACCTGCGCAACTCCGAGGTGGGCACCAGCGTGCCGCCCAGGACCATCAGCGCGCTGCCGCAGGTCTCGCGCAACTTCCTGGCCTTTGCCGACCTGGCGCCGGGCGTGCGCCTCGAAGTCGACCCCAGTGGCGTGAGCGCGTTGCGCGGCGGTGCCCAGGACCGCAACAACATCAACATCTACATCGACGGCGTCAGCCAGAAGAACAACATCCTGCGCGGCGGTGCCGCCGCCATGGACACTTCGCGCGGCAACCCGTTCCCGCAGTCGGCCATCGCCGAGTACAAGGTGATCTCGCAGAACTACAAGGCCGAGTTCGACCAGGTGTCGGCCACCGCCATCACCGCAGTCACCAAGTCGGGCACCAACAAGGTGCAGGGCGAGGTGTTCTGGGACTACACCGCCGACAGCCTCATCGCCTACAACCCGATCGAGGCGGAGAACAAGCGCAACGGCAACGACCGCGCCAGCTTCAAGCAGCAGCAGTACGGCGCCAGCGTCGGCGGCCCCATCAAGGAAGATGTGGCGCACTACTTCCTGGCCTACGAAGGCAAGAACATCGCCACGCCGCGCAACGTCGGCCTGGCCAACGTGGGCCTGCCGATCCCCACCACCGGCGTGGCCGGCACCTTCTACGGCATGCAGGGGTCGAACACCCAGACCTTCAGGCAGAACATGCTGCTGGGCAAGTTCGACCTGGAGCTCGGTGGCGACCAGCATCTGGACATCTCGGTGCGCCTGCGCCGGGAGGACGACTTCATCGCCGAAAACAGCGGCCTCAGCGCGCCCGGCAACGACAAGACCCGCAAGGTCGACGAAGACCGCATCGACCTGCGCCACACGCTGACGCGCGACCAGTTCATCAACGAGGCCCGCCTGGGCTACGAGCGCTACAGCTGGAGCCCGCGCAGCGCCAGTGAGCAGCCGCTGGTGAAGTGGTTCATCTCGCCGACCAACCTGGCCGACAACAGCAAGCGCGAGGTGATCTGGACCGGCGGGTCACCCGACCGGCAGGAGCGCGACCAGAAAGGCTTCCTGCTGCAGAACGACTTCACGTGGACGGCGCTGGCCGGCCACACCATCAAGACCGGCGCCAAGCTCAAGATGATGGAGTACGACCTGTCGGGCACAGCCCGCAGCGTGGACATCCTCAGCAAGCTGGTCGACAACACGACCGGCAACCCCATCGTCGGGCTTGACACGGCCAACCCCACCGCAGACTGGTTCCTGCGCGAGCCGGCGGTGGCCGCCACGCGGGTGAAGTACAAGAACAACCAGGTCGGCGTGTATGTGCAGGACGACTGGAAGCTGAGCAAGCAGCT
>JBBRVT010000007.1:0-25701 GCA_038246615.1 Burkholderiales bacterium | reverse complement strand
TTTGTACCGCGACTGCATGCCACCCCGCCCGGCTTTTCGGTGCTGATAGAATTTTTTGGTTCGTGGGGGTGTAGCTCAGCTGGGAGAGCGTCGCGTTCGCAATGCGAAGGTCAGGAGTTCGATCCTCCTCATCTCCACCAAGTCAAGATTCCAGGTCGTGCCATGCGGCGCCTCGCACTGTTGGGTTGCACTGGGTGCAACCGGCAGTTTTATGTCGCAGGTGCAAGCCGTAGGTTCAACAAGCCGACCTCCGTACAAGGTGTCGGCTTCGTTTTTTGCAGCGTCAGTACGACCCGTTGCTGTCCTTCAGGCTGGAGCAGTCGGGAACGAATGTCAGCTGCTCAAGCCAGCGAATTCACCCGATCGTCCACTGTGTGGAGCTCTCCATCATGGTCGGGACCGTCAGTTCGCAGCCCTGGCCGGTCAGCTGACGATGGCGGCCTTTGGGAGGCCTTTGGGCAGCAGTTGCTGGTGCCAAAGAACCGCGTTGGTCGCGCGTGGTGCTGGCCGGCCGGTCGCAAGCTGGCGGCATGGCCGCATGTGCAACGCGCAAACCCGTCAGGTTGCCGGCGTTGTCAGTTTTCTGGCGGCTGAGCCTGGGATCGCGTGCCAGCTGGCCGCCGGATGCGCATGGTGCGTACGCGGGCCCTTTTGTTCAGGCGTCAGCCGGCCAGCACCACCCGGCCGACCACGCGGCCTGCGCGCAGGTCGGCCAAGGCCGCGCTCACCTCGTCCAGCGGACGGGTGGTGATGGGCACTGGCGGCAGACCCTTCTGGTTGACCAGCGCCAGCAACTCGGCCATCTCGCTGTGGCTGCCCACGTACGAACCGCGCAGCGTGAGGGCCCGCATCGGCAGGTAGGGCGTGGGCAGGTTGATCGCACCGCCGTACAGGCCCACCACCACCACGCTGCCGCCCTTGACTGCCGCCGCGATGGCCAGGTCCACCGTCTGGCCCGAGCCCACGAAGTCGAGCGTGGCCACCGAGCCGCCGCCCGTGGCCTGCTGGACCTGCGCCACCGCGTCGCTGGCGCCGCCGTCGATGGCCTGCGTGGCGCCGGCCAGCAAGGCGGCCTCGCGCTTGACAGGGTCGATGTCCACGGCGATCACGCGTTGGGCACCCATCATCCGCGCCAGCGCAATGCCCATCATGCCCACGCCTCCGGCGCCGATGACCACCACCGGGTCGGTGGCCAGCGTCGACTGCACCTTCTTCAGCGCAGCATAAGCAGTCACGCCCGAGCAAGCCAGGGGCGCCGCCTGCTGCGGGCCGAGGCTGCCGATGCCGAACAGGTGGCGGGTGTGCGGCACCACCATGTGCGTGGCATAGCCGCCCTGCGAGAACACGCCCAGGAAGCGCGGCTTCACGCACAGGTTCTCTTCGTTGCGGCGGCAGGCGGCGCACTCGCCACAGCCGATCCAGGGGTGGGCCAGGCGGATGTCGCCGACCTCCACGCCCGTGGCCTCGGGGCCGACGGCAACCACCTCGCCGACATTCTCGTGGCCCATGGTCAGCGGCAGCTTGATGCCGCGGTCAACCAGGTTGAGTTGCTTGCCGCCGCCGATCTCGTAGTAGCCGTCCCAGATGTGCAGGTCCGAGTGGCACACGCCCGCAGCCAGCACCTTCAGCAGCACCTGCGTGCCCTGGGGCACGGGTGTGTCGCCTTCGTGGCGCTGTAGCGGCGACCCGCACTGACAGACCTGGTAGCTGCGCATCCGCATCACATGTCTCCGAGAGTTTGATGCGAATGACGGTAGGGCCTGCCCGCAGCAGCGTCAATTCGGGGTGGCCACCAGCCCGGTGGCGGTGGGCGTTGCGCCCGACCGGGCGCGTGCAATTGGGGCGACACGCCATCTTGCCGACGTCGTGGTCTATCCTTCGGCCAGTCGGTGTCACGCGCAAGCTGCCGCGAATTCGAAGACCTCATTTCCCCTTCGTCATCAATGTCTCCTCAAGTTGAAGGTTTGCGTGGTGGTGGTTCGATTCCCATCAGCCACCGTATCGCATGGCTCCACACGATCCCGTGGCGGCGGACTTGACCGTCCGTCAGTCCAACGCTGACCTGTCTGATGGTTTGGGAAAGGCTCTTGCCGCTTCTTGGCAGCCGAGCGCAAACGCAACGATGTCCCGGTGGACAAATGGCCGCACTGGCCATTTGAACGTTGGTTCCCCTTGCGAACCCAGGGCACCCGGCGCATGAGCAGGCTCGACCCGCAGAAGGCCCTGATCACGGGTTCAGTGCCGGCCCTGCCGCCCGCAGACGCGCACCACCTCAACCGACAGGGCATCTTGTGGATGGTGCTGGCGATGAGCGCCTTCATGGCCAACGACGCCCTGGTCAAGGCGGTGGGTGCGCGGGTGCCGGCGGCCCAGCTGATCGTGGTGCGGGGTGTGGTGGCCATCACGCTGATCTGCTTGGTGGCATGGCACATGGGTGTGCTGGGCCAGGCGCGCAGCCTGTTGCGGCGCGGGGTGCTGGTCCGTGCCGTCTGCGAAGGCCTGGGCACCTTCATGTATCTGGCGGCGCTGTTCCACATGCCGCTGGCGAATGTGACGGCGATCAATCTGTCAGCGCCGCTGTTCGTGGCCCTGCTGGCGCGGCTGGTGCTGGGTGAGGCGGTGCACCTGGGCCGCTGGCTGGCGATCGGCCTGGGCTTCATGGGCGTGTTGCTGGTGGTGCGGCCGCAACCGGGAGACTTCAACCTGTACGCGTGGCTGGCGGTGCTGGCCACACTGCTCTACTCGGTGCGCGACCTGCTCACCCGCCGACTGCCGCCCGCACTGCCGTCGATCCTGGTCACACTGGCCACCGCCGGCACGGTGTGGTTGATGGCCGGTGCGGTGCTGGCGGTGCAGGGCTTGGTCCCGATGGTCTGGCACGATGTGGGCTTGCTGGCCTTGGCCTCGGTCTTCTTGTCCACTGGCTACTTTGCCATCATCGCCGCCACCCGCCACGCCGAGCTGTCGGTGGTGGCGCCGTTCCGCTACGTCGGCTTGCTGTGGGCCCTGGTGCTGGGCTGGGTGTTCTGGGGCGATGTGCCTGATTTCTGGGCCTGGGCCGGCATGGTGTGCCTGGTGGTCGCCGGTTTGGCGATGGTCTGGCAGCAGCGCCGCCGTTGAGAGCCTGAGAGTCTTTCGTTCACGCCCGCTCATCACGCCAAAGTGTCCCCGCTCGTCGTTGCAAATGCTCGCCATAGCCCGGGCTATGGCTGCGCTTTGCGCCTAGATCGGGTGCCCTTTGACGCGCTGCTCGGGCACGCCCGAAAAACTCTCAGGCTCTGAGCCCCGGCCAGCGACTTCGCGCTGGTGAACGGCTGCGTTGATGAACGACCAAACCCCAATCCGCAAGTGCAGGTTGGGCGCAGTTTCTCGGCTCGGGCAACGCCGATCGAGGTGCTGCCAATCGGCAAGTCCTGCAACGCCCACAGCTGAATGTCGCAAAGCGGAATTTCAGCGCCCGATTCGACCCGGAACGCTTGATTTCGAGGCCCTTTCGGGCTCCCGGGCTCCCGGGCGCCCGGGCGCCCAATTCGCCCGCTGCGACGCACTCATCCCGCCAAGCGGCCACACGCCAGGTAGATGTTGGCCAGCGCCCGGGCCGCAAATGCCCGCGTCGCGTTCTTCTTCAGGCCCCGACAGCGCACCTTGGCAAAGCCAATCAGCCGCATGACCAGCGCAAAGACAGGCTGCACCCGCGAGCGCACCTTCGACTCGATTCGGTTGACTGTCCGGTCCCGTGTCGGCTGATTGGGCGCGGCAGGTTCGGAGTCCTGGTGTGGACTGCCGTCTTGTTGGACAAGTACCCGTGCGGCCGGCCGCGCCATCGGTTGCTGCAGGACCTGGGCCACCACGGTCTCCATCCGTCGCCGGCCACGTCGACCGGCGGCCTGCAGACGGTCGCCACGGTATTCGCCATGGTGGTCCGCGCGATGCTCGCCAAACTGCGCAGCGAGCGGCGCTGGCATGCCGACGAGACGCGGTGGGCGGTGTTCGTACCCGTGGACGGCAAGATCGGCCACCGCTGGCCGGTACGAACCGACAGCCACGCCGGCCCGATGGGCAGGCCAGACACCGCAGGCTCAGGCCGGCGCCGGCCGCGGCGGCGGCGGCTCCCAGGGCGTGTAACGTACCAACAAGATCGACGCGGTTCCGTAGGCCGCCATGCCGACCGCCGCCAGCGCGAAAATGGTCCAGGCCGGCGCCTGTGCGGCCACCAGGGCCGCGCCGCCCACCGCCACCAGCAGCAGCCGCAGCGTACCGGCCAGCACCTGGCCGCCGACCCGGTTGGCTGCGATGGCCGACGAATACAGGCTGAGCCCGGCGCCGTACAGCGCGTAGAGCGGCCCGGCCCAGTGGAAGTAGGTGTCGGCCGCCGCCAGCACGGCCGGGTCTTTCGTGAAGCGGTCGGTCCACAGGTCGGGCACCACAGCCAGCACCAGGCCGGCGGTGCCCAGCAGCAGGCCGGCCATCGCCGCTGCCGTCCAGCCCACCCGGCGGGCCCTGGCCACCTGGCCCGCACCGATGGCCATGCCGATCAGCGGCACCGACGCGGCGCCGAAGCTGAAGGCCAGTGGCACCAGCAGGAACTCCAGCCGCGTGCCGATGCCGAATCCTGCCAGCGCCTGCGGGCCGCTGCGCGCCACCAGCCAGGTCAGGATCATCATCGTGCCGATGGTCTGCACCGGCGAGGCGCAGGCCTTCAGGCCCAGTTGGAGCAGGTCGCGCGCCAGCGCCGGCTGCCAGGTGGCGCCGCGCAGGCGCAGGCGGATGCGCGCCTTGCCGCTGTACAGGTACCAGCCCAGCACCACGGTGCCGCCGGCATAGGCCAGCACCTGGCCCAGGGCGATGCCCTGCATGCCCAGCCGCGGGATCGGCCCCGCGCCCAGGCCGAACACGCCGGCCAGCGCCACCTGCACCAGGCCCACGGCGATGAGGATGACCGACGGCACCAGCATGTTGCCGGTGGCCCGAAGCACCGCTGACAAGGTGTTGAGCAACCACACGCCGGTGGAGCCGAGAAAGGCCACGTGGGCATAGGCCACCGCCTGCGCCAGCGGCTCGCCGCGGCCGCCGAGCAGGCCG
This sequence comes from Burkholderiales bacterium, assembly GCA_038246615.1. Taxonomy (GTDB): domain Bacteria; phylum Pseudomonadota; class Gammaproteobacteria; order Burkholderiales; family Burkholderiaceae_C; genus Pseudaquabacterium. Next base: position 20,619 of record JBBRVT010000007.1, on the reverse strand, counting down.
AAGACCGCGTCCGACAGCGCCAGCATCACCACCGTGGTGGCCAGCCCCGCCACCACCGCGATGCCCAGGGCATGCACCACCAGGGCCTCGGCCCGCGCCGTCTGGCCGGCGCCCAGGGCCCGCGACACCAGCGACGCGATGCTGCCGCCCATCGCGCCGCCGGAGAACATCTGCTGCAGCATCAGCAGCGGGAACACCAGCGCCATGCCGGCCAGCGCTGCCACGCCGAGTTGGCCCACATACGCGGTCTCGGCAATCGCCGCCACCGCACTGCCCACCATCGCAACCATGTTGGGAATCGCCAGGCGCCATAGCGTGGGCAGCACCGGGGCGGTGAGCAGCAGGTGGGCGGACGGATCGGGTGACACAGCCATGGACGAGTATGGCCGGCCCGGCCGCGCGTGCTGTCACCGATGCGGCTGGCCAGTCCTGCCTGGCCCGGGCTTGGATTCATGGTGGCGCAAAGACCGCCATGGGACGGACCTGGTTGCAGACACCTCGACCCGCTCCCGTTGGTTTGCCGCATTGCAGCGGGTCCGGTCGATCGTGGTCTGCCGCTCAATGCAAGGTCTCGGCTGCATCCTGGTCATACCAGCACAGGGTCGTCGACGGCATGAAGGGCCGGCATGCGACGGGCTGCCGACGTACGCCGGCACGACAGGCGCAAACTGGCGCCGGCTGTTGGCGACACCCCGAGGCCACCAAGCAAGACCTGCCCGTTCGGCACCGTAGTCGGCGGGGTCCAGCCCATCGTCGGCCGCACTCGCCAGGCGCGCGACGATCTCGCGCGCCCAGGGGCGCAGCAGGACCGGGTCGATCGGCGCCGGTGATGCGGGCCGAACCGACGGCGTGGCCGGGGTGGGCGTGTCCGCAGGCATGGCGGCTGCAGCGCGGGCCAACCACGGCAGCACTGCCGGCGCCAACGCCAGCGCAATGCCCAGTCGCCGCCCGACAAGCACGGACGAGGCCTGTGGGTCGGACATGCCGCCACCGACGGCACCGTGGTGAGCATCAGGGCGGGATGAGGCGGGCCGGGTGTGCATGTGAAGCGACATCGGATCTGCGCCTGGTCGACCAGGCACACCGTCCACTTTGGCATGGACCGGCCACGCTGCCCGCTCAGCGCGTCAGGAAGGCCAGCACCCGGTCGGCAAACTTGCCATAGGGCGGCCGCAGGAAGCGCACGGAACTGAACCGCGCCTGATAGAACACCGGCCGCATCTTGGAGAAGGTCTGGAAGCCTTCCTGCCCGTGGTACTGGCCCATGCCCGAATCCCCGACGCCGCCAAAGGGCAGGTCATGCTGGCCGACATGAAACAGCGCATCGTTCACCGACACGCCGCCCGACATCACGCGGTCCAGCAGCATCTGCACCGTGGTGCCATCATGGCTGAAGGGGTAGATCGCCAGCGGCCGCGGCCCGGCGTTGATCTGTGCCACCACCTCTTCCAGCGTGCCGTAGCCGCAGACAGGCAGGATAGGGCCGAAGATCTCGCGCTGCATCAGCAGGCTGTCGGCAGGTGCATTCAGGACAATGTGCGGTGCGATCTTGCGCGTGGCACGGTCATGCGCCGGCCCGGGCAGCAAGGGCAGCACGGTGGCACCGCGTGCACGCGCGTCGTCCAGGGTGTGCAGCAGGCGGTCGAACGCGCGCTCGTCGATGATCGAGGTGTAGTCAGGCGAAGCCAGCGCGGGATAGCGGGCAGGAACGATGGCCTTGGCATGCGCGACGAAGGCCGCGATCTGCGCATGCGGCAGCCACACATGGTCGACGCTGGTGCAGATCTGCCCGGCGTTCAGGTACTTGACGAACAGGATGCGCTCGGCCGCCAGTTTGAGCGGGAAGTCGGCGCACACGATGGCCGGCGCCTTGCCGCCCAATTCCAGCGTCACCGGGCACAGGTTCTGCGCCGCCGCTGCCATCACCGCGCGGCCCGTGGTGCCCGAGCCGGTGAACAGCAAATGGTCGAATTTGAGCTTGGAAAACGCGACGCCCACGCCGCCGGTCTCGTCGAAGAACTGCAGCTTCTCGGGCGGGAAGTAGGCCGGCATCTTCTCGATCAGCAAGCGGGCCAGATGGCGCGAGTTTTCGCTCATCTTGACCATGGCGCGGTTGCCGGCGGCAAAGATGTAGCTCAGTGGCACCAGGCTCAGGTTGAGCGGGAAGTTCCACGGCACGATGACACCCACCACGCCCAGCGGTTGCGGGATGACGCGGTTGCGCGCGCCGAGGAAATTGCGCAGGTCCACGCCGCGGCGCTGCACCTTCATCCAGCCACGCAATTGCCCGATGACGTGGTCGATGCCGTCGACCACCGGGAAGACCTCGGCCAGCAGCGTCTCGTGGCGTGATCGGTGGCCGTAGTCGGCACTGATGGCCTCGCACAACGCGTCCTGGTTCTCGCGCACGAAACGCTGCAAGTTGCGCAGATCGGCCTTGCGCTCTTGCAGGCTGGGCACGGGGTGGTCGTGGTACGCACGGCGCTGCAGGTCCAGCGTCGCGTGCAGGGTATGGCTCAAAGGCTGGTCGGCCAGGTTCATGGCGGCTCCCGAAATTATGGGCAGCCGCGATCGTATCGCCGCCGTCTAGAGGGCGCGCCCCACGGACGCCCCGGGAGTTCCCCCGCGGCGCACGGCAGCTGCCCGGCACCGCCCAAGCTGCTCATCGTGCCGCACGCGGGCTATGTCTGCTCCGGGCCGGTGGCGGGCTCCGCCTATGCCCGGCTGGCAACCCGGGTGGGCCGCATCTGCCGCGTGGTGCTGCTCGGACCGGCGCACCGCGTCGCGGTGCGCGGCTGGGCCGCTCCGGCGCTAGACACCTTCGCGACACCGCTCGGCCGCGTGCGCATCGACAGCGAGGCGCGTGACGCGCTGGCCAGTCTGCCGCAGTCGGCGAGTCGGGCGCATCTGAAGTGGCCGAGGTGATCGAGCGCCTGTGGGGCGGTGACGAGACACTGATCGTCGGGCTGGCCACCGACATCGACCCACACGCCGTCGATCTGCGCCTGCAACGCTACCGTGTGCGCAGCTTCGAGGATCGGCCCACCGGGCACGAGGGGACGCTGCAATGCGCACGCGTGATGCTTCGGACGGTACCGTGCGCCCGGCCTTTTGTGGTGGCACCGGCTGGACGACGGGCGCCTGCAGTGCGGCCTGTGCCCGCGCGGCTGCCGGCTGCACGACGGCCAGCGCGGGCTGTGCTTCGTGCGGGCGCGACGGGGCGACGCCATGGTGCTCACCACGTGCTTACCGCCCATGGCCGCAGTTCGGGCTTCTGCATCGACCCGATCGAGAAGAAGCCGACGCGCTGATCCGCCGAGATTGGCACGACATCGAGCTCTTACGGCCTCGATGCGCAGGGCGCCTGCCCGCGCTGCGGCACGGCGCTGGCGGGGCGTTTCGGCGCTGCGGCCGAGCGCTTCGGCCGGCGTCGGATTCCCTTGCAGATGGCCGTCTGAGGGCCGGGTTCAACCCGCGCCAGTCTTGGCTGCCACACCACTGGCCACGCAGGCTGCTCTCGATGGGCTGCGGGCCATGCGTGATCCCGCGCCAGGTCGTGCGCCCGAACCACATGGGGGGCAAGCGCGGCAAGAGCGACGCCACCGCTGCGGCTGCGGTGCGCGAGGCGGCGTCGAGGCCCGCCGACCGCCAGTCCGACTTACTTGGCGGCGGCCTTCCTGGCAGCGACCTTCCTGGCAGCGACCTTCTGGGCGGCAGCCTTCTTGGCAGCGGGCTTCGGGGCCGGCTTCACAGCAGCCTTCTTCGCCACCGCCACCTTGACGGCAGTCTTCTTCGAGACCGGTGCCTTCACGGCGACCTTCTTCGGCGCAGCGGTCTTGGTCCTCGCGACGACGGCCTTCTTCAGCGTCGCGGCTTCTCTCTCCATGGCCCGCTGCAGGGCCTTGGCCTTGCGCTCGGCGCCAACCTGCAAAGCAGCCAGTTTCCTGCCGGTGGTGCGTTTGGTGGCTTCGAGCTTCTTCTCGGCGGCCTTGACCGACTTCTCGGCAGACGCACCTGCCTTGGCCAGCTGGGCCTGGGCCTTCGCGAGCTGCTTCTCGGCGGACTTCACGAGGCCGCCGATCTTGGCTCTCACCTGCGCGCCTTGCTTCATCACGGTCTTCCTGGCCTTGCCCATGCTGGCCGACACGGCGTCGCCCATGGCTTCGATCTTGTGCGACACGGCGGTACCCACTTCCTTGGCGGCGGTGCCCAGGTGCTCGCCAGCCGTTGCGAGTTCAGACTTCTTGGTGGTCTTGCGGGTGGCCATGCTCTTCCTTTGGATGTGAACGGTTGGCTGCGAAAAGTGCAGTGCCTGCGAATCTACGCTGACCAGAGGCTGATGTCAGTTCGCAATGCGCGTGTTTGCAGCGCGCCCGCAACACAAGGCGCATCCTGCAGTCGGTACGACCATGGTGCGCATGGTCTTCGACGCCAAGGACCAGTACCCGTCGCAGTGGGCAGCGATCGAATCGATCGCGGTCAAGATCGGCTGCACGGGCGAGACCCTGCGCAGGTGGGTTCGCCAGGGTCAGCGCGACAGAGGCGCACGCCCTGGCACCACGACAGCCGAGCTGCAACGCATCAAAGAGCACCGGCTGACCCGGCGGTTCGAGGCTGAACGGCCTGACCAGCCGCAGGCTGGCCGATTTGACCGACGTCTCGACCTGGCCAGGCATCGCCTACGTCGCCTTCGTCATTGACGTCTTCGCACGCGACATCGTGGGCACCGGCGACAGCGACGACAACGCGCTGGCCGAGACCATCAACGGGCTGCAAAAAGGCCGAGACCATGCACCGGCGCGGGCCCTGGCAGACCCGCAAGGCGGTCGAACTGGCGACGCTGCAGCGGGTCTCGTGGTTCAGCCAACCACGCCTGCCGGAGCCCATCGGCCACACCCCGCAGGCCGACGCCGAGGCCACTGACCGGATGCAAAAAACGCCGGCTGCATCGACACCCAAGGCTGCCCGAGTGGCAGCGCAGCAGGAGCGTCGAACCACGGGTACGGGGTCCAGCAGGAGGGCCTCCGGCGGCTCCTGGCCTCCCCGAAACCCGTTGCGGTTCAGCCTGTCGAAAGTGAACCGCTTCCGGGTTGCTGGCCTGAACGGTTGATCGGGCCCGGCGCCATCAGGCAACCTCGTGGCGCACTGTCAAAGGCCCCAGTTTGTCCTGCACGGCGGCGCGCATGCGTTCGGTCGCGGCGGCATCGGCCTTGGGCAAGCTGACCCGGATGACCTGACCCAGTTTGGTGTCGGCGCGCACCTCGACCTCGCAGGCGCCCGCTGCGCCGCCGATGCCTTCCAGCAAACTGGTGGCCACGCGGTGGATGGCGTCGATGCGCAGCGCCGGCTTGAAGATCTTGCCCACGGCGGTCAGGGGCATCGGGTCGACAAAGTGCAGGGCCACCGGCACCGCAGCGCGCTCGGGTGTGCGCTCCTTCAAGAAACCCATCAATTCAGCCGCCGAGGTCTGCGCACCGGGCTTGAGCTGCACATAGGCCACCGGCAGTTCACCGGCGTAGCCATCGGGCTGGCCAACCAGGGCGGCCAATGCCACGCCTGGGTGCTGGTACAGCAGTTCTTCCAGCGGGGCGGGATCGATGTTGTGCGCGCCACGGATGATCAGGTCCTTGGAACGGCCGGTGATCCACAGCAGGCCGTCTTCATCCAGTCGACCCAGGTCGCCCGAGTTCACCCAGCCGGGTTCGATGAAGGCGCCCTGGTTGTGCCTGGCCATCAGGTAGCCGCTGAACACACCCGGGCCGGCCATGGCCACCACACCGATCTCATTGGGCTTGCAGTCGCCCAGGTAGCGGCCGTCGGCATCCACTCTGACGATGCGCGTTCGGGCATAGGGCAGGTGTCTGCCCACACTGCCCGCCGTGCGGGGCATGTCGGGGTAGCCCATGGTGTGCACGCTGGAGGTCTCCGTCATGCCGTAGACCTCCAGCACGGCCCAGCCGATGGCTTCGTAGGCCTGGATCACGGCCACCGGGATGGCCGACCCACCACCTGATGCACGTTGGACACTGGACAGATCCAGCCCTTCGCGCGGCACCTGCAGGGCCGCCGCCAGCACGGTGGGAACGCCCCCGAAGATCTCCGGTCGATAGCGCTCCACCAGCTTCCACACGTTGCGCAGGGCATTGGGATGCCGCCAGCCTGCGGCACCGAGAACCACCAGGTTGCCACCATTGGCCAGCGAAGCCAGGCCCTGGGTCAGTGCGCCACCCACATGGAACAACGGCAGCCCGAACAGGATGTTGCCGCCCGGTTGGGCCAGGCCCATGATGCGCAGGCCCCATGCCTGCGACACCTGATTCGCATGGGTGTGCCGCACGAGTTTGGGCGTCCCCGTGGTGCCGCCGGTGTGGAAATAGCCTGCGGTGTCCTGCGGGCCAGGACTGCGGCCACTCAACAAGCGGTCGGACGGCTGCACGGCCAACAAGCTGTCAAAGTCGTCGGCGGCGGTTTCAGGGTGCGCGCTGCCGCCCACCACCAGCACGCGTGTGAGTTGCGGCAATTGATGGCGGATGGCCTGAACCTTCTCCCAGATGTCGGCCCCCGCCGCAGGGCCCATGGCGACCAGCACCTTGGTGTTGGCTGCATGCAGGATCTCGGCGAGCTGGGCTGCCGACAGCATGCTGTTGACCGGGTTGGCCACCCCCACCGTCTGCGCGCCATACAGCGAAACGAAGGCTTGCGGCACCAGCGGCAACAACAGACTCACCACATCATCTGGACCCACGCCCAGGCTGTGGAACAGGTTGCCCGCCTGAATCAGCTGGGCATTGAACTGCGCATGGCTGATGACCAGCGGTGGTTCGGCCAGGTCGGCATTGGGCAAGAAGGTGATCGCCGGCGCCTGCGGGTTCAAGCCGCAGCCCAGCTGCAAAGCCTCCCAGGTGGACGCTGCGGCCACCCGCTCGCTGTAGGGCGCCTGCGCTTCGAAGGCCGCCACGTCGGCTGCGGTCTTGAAAACCGGCAGGGTGTCGCCGATGATCTTGTCCAATATGTGGGCGCGTAGGGTCATGCGGTCCTCGGCAAGGTTGGGAACTCGGCCAAGTCTATGGAGAGCCGGTGGCCTCCGGCCTTGGGTCAAACCAGGGTGCGGCCGAAAGACACGGCACCGACTCACTGACTTTGCAGTCGATGTCGCCGACCTCGGACGGCCTAGGAGCCTGTCGGACTTGGGGAGCGTCGGCTGCGAATCGACCACAGCGGTCCATTTCGTACCGTCTTTTTGCCCCATAGCTGGGCTATGGGGCTGCAAATCCGGCAAGAACTGTCCTCGCTGGGGCCGATTCTCGCTATCGACGCCCCAAGTCCGACAGGCTCCTAGCCTGGTGGGCGGGCTTCGGCGCGCCAATTACGACATCGCCGCTGGCCCAGCAAGCCAGAAGCGCCCTGGGCGGCTCGGCGGCTCGACCACGCCATCCGATCGCGCATGAAACCTCGCGGCAAGGGCTAGCGCACCGGCCGGGGCCCGGCCAACCGCCAGGACGGCGGCAGCAGTGCCAGCACCTCGGCGCGCCGGTAGCGGTCGTCCAGCAGCCACAGCCAGCCCTGGTCGTCGGGTGTTCTCAGCACACGCCCGGCGGCCTGCACCACCCGCTGCATGGCCGGCACCAGATCGGCATAGCCGTGCCCGGCGCCGAACAGCTTGTCCAGCCGCGCCTGGATGTGGTCTTGTGCGGGGGAGACCGGCGGCAGGCCCAGGGTGGCGATGAAGGCGCCGATCAGCAGCGGCCCCGGCAGGTCCACCCCTTCGGCAAACACCCCGCCCAGCACCGCAAACCCGACCCCCTGCCCCTGCAGGTCGAAGCGGGCGAGAAAGTCGAGCCGGGCGTCCGGTGTCATGCGCCGTTCCTGCCGCCACTGCGGGATGTCGGGGCGCAGGGTGGCCAGCAAGGCGGCCGCCTTCTCCAGGTAGGCAAAGCTGCTGAAGAACGCCAGGTAGTTGCCTGGATGCTGATCGAACTGCTGCGCGATGACGGCCACCAGCGGCTGCAGCGACCGATCGCGGTGCGCAAAGCGGGTGGACAGCCCGCTGGCCACCCGCACCGTCAGGTGCTCGGCCGGGAAGGCCGGCGGCACGTCGATCCAGGCGGTGTTCTCGGGCAGGCCCAGCAGCTCGATGGCATAGGCCGGCGGCGACAGGGTGGCAGAGAACAGCGTGATGCTGTGCAAGGCCGTGAAGCGCTGGCGCAGGAAACAGGCCGGCGCCACGTTGCGCACACACAGCGCCAGGTCGCGGCCGCCAACATCGGTGTCACCACCACCACCACCACTACCACCACCGCCATCGGCCACCGCTGCGCCCAGGCCGGGCAAGGCCTGCACCTCGAACAACGCGTGGTCGCTCAAGGCGTCCACCAGCTTCAGGAAGCGCTGCAGATCGAAGTGGAAGTTCAGCAACGGGCCGACGCTCAGCGGCTGCTGGTGGAAGTGCTCTGACAAGCTGCCGGCTGCGGCTTGCAGGGCCTGCACAAAGGCGTCGGGCACGGTGTCGAGCACCGCATACGGTGTGTCGATGTCGGCCACCATGGCCTCGGTGGCATGGGTCAGTGCCTCCAGGGTGCCCCGCACGCCGGCGGGCGCGGCCTGGGCTGCGGCCTGCAGCCGGCTGGTGCGCAGTTCGGCGCTGTACATGCGCCGGGCGCGGTCGACCAGGTTGTGCGCTTCGTCCACCAGCACCGCCAGCGTCCAGTCCAGCGCCTGCATCAGGCCCCAGAGCAGCCCGTTGCTGTCGAACAGATGGTGCACATCGCCCACCAGCACATCGGCCCAGCGCACCAGCTCCTGGCCCAGGTAGTAGGGGCAGATGCCATGGCGCAGGGCGATGTCGCGCTGCGCCTGGGGGTCCAGCCAGCCGTTGGCCACGGCGTCCTGGCGGGCGGCAGGCAGCCGGTCGTAGAAGCCGCGGGCCAGCGGGCAGGCGTCACCGTGGCAGGCCAGGTCGGGGTGCACACAGCCCTCGTCCTTGGGCACCATCACCAGCACCCGCAGCGCCTGCCTAGCGGTGCCGGCACGCAGGCTGCCCAGGGCCTCCAGTGCCGTCAGCCGCCCCGTGCCCTTGCAGGTGAGGTAGGCGATCTTGTCGATGCCCTGCGCGGGCATGGCCCGCAGCAGCGGGAACAGCGTGCCCACCGTCTTGCCGATGCCGGTGGGCGCCTGCGCCAGCAGGCAGCGCCGGGCGGCAGCGGCGCGGTAGACCGCCTCGGCCAGACCGCGCTGGCCCGCGCGGAACGCCGTCTCCGGGAAGGCCAGGCCCTGCAGCGCCAGGTTGCGCGCGGCGCGGTGGTCGGCCTCCTGCCGGGCCCAGGCGATGAAGGCCTGGCAGCGGTTGGCCAGCACAGCGTCCAGTTCGTCGGCACCAAAGACCTGCTGCAGCGCCGTCTCGGCCTGGCTCGCCACGTCGAGGTACACCAGCGCCAGGGCCACTTCAGCCAGGCCGCGGGCGCGGCAGAACAGCGCGCCGTAGGTCTGCAATTGCGCCCAGTGCAGTTGCCGGCGGTTCTCGGGGATCTGATCGGGATGCCCGCGGATGGTCTTGATCTCTTCCAGGCAGCGGCGCCGGGGGTCGTAGCCATCGGCGCGGCCGCGCACCCGCAGCGCGCCACAGGTGGTCTCCAGGGTGATCTCAATCTGGTAATCGGGCCCGCGGCGCTGGGCCACCGTGTTCTGGCCCTGCAGCCCCTCCAGCGCGGTGGCCGATGGGGTGAAGCGCCGGTCCAGGTCGCCATGCTTGGCAGTGAACTCGCAGAGCTCGCGCACCGACACGGTGTAAGCCCAGCCCGCCGATGCGGCGGCGGCGCACGCAGCAGGCGCCTCCGTGGGCGACAGGTTCTGGGGCATGGCCGAGATTCAAGCCACCGGCAGCTGCGCCCGCACCCGCAGCAGGCTGGTCACGCCGCCGATGGCGGCCAGCGCCGCGGCCAGCAGCAGGGCCAGCATCGGCACCTGGTCGGCTTGCCCGGCCTGCAGGCCGTACAGCAGGCCGATCAGCAACGCGCCCAGTGATTGGCCGGTGAGCCGGGCCGTGCCCAGCATGCCGGCGGCGCCGCCAGACCGGTGGGCCGGCGCCGACGTGACGATGGTGTGGTTGTTGGGCGACTGGAACAGCCCGAAGCCGATGCCGCACAGCGCCAGCCGCCAGGCCAGCGCCGGGCCCGACGGGTGTGCCGGCAGCAAGCCCAGCGCCAGCAGGCCCGCTGCCAGCAGCCCCAGGCCGATGCCGCCCAGCAGCCCGCTGGGGTGGCGGCCGATCAGCCGGCCGGCCACGGGCGCAGCCAGCACCGTGCCCAGCGGCCAGGCCGCCAGCAGCCAGCCGGCCTCGCCGGGGCTGCGTTGCAGGCCGTCCAGCAGCAGGAAGGGCAGCGCCACGGCGGCCAGCGTCTGCGCACCGAATGCAGCCACCGAGGTGCCCATCGACAGGCGGAAGACCGGGATCGCCAGCAGGTCGACCGGCAGCAGCGGCACGGCCTGGCGCAGCTGGCGCCGCACATAGACCACGGCCACCACCACGGCGCAGGCCACCAGCAGCAGCGCCAGCCCCGGCGCCGCCGGCAACTGGCCGCGCGGCACCAGGCGCTGCACCCCCAGGAACAGCAGCAGGAACATCGCCGCGTTCAGCACCGCGTCCAGCCAGGGGATGCGGGTGCCGGCCGGCGCCGGGCTTCGGTTGGGCGGCAGGCTGTGCCAGCCCAGCAGCAGCACCAGCAACGCCAGCGGGATGTTCACCGCAAACAGCCAGGGCCAGGGGCCCAGCGACAGGATGCCGGCCGCCACCGCCGGCCCGGCCACCGAGGCCACCGCCACCACCGCCGAGTTGATGGCGATGCCCCGGCCCAGCAGCCGGGCCGGGTAGATCAGCCGCACCAGCGCGGCATTGACCGCAAACAGCCCCGCCGCGCCCGCGCCCTGCAGTGCCCGCGCCAGCGCCAGCTGGGTGGGCCCGGTGGCCAGCACACTGGCGGCAGACGCCAGCATGAACAGCGCCACGCCGGCGAGGTAGACCCGCCGGTAGCCGAACAGATCGCCCACCATCGCCAGCGGCAGCAGCAGCACCAGCACGGCCAACTGGTAGGCGTTGAGCAGCCACACGCCGTCGGCCTCGCCGATCTGCAGATCGCGCACGATTTCCGGCAGCGCCAGCGTGACCATGGTCGCATCCAGCACCGACAGGCCGATGCCCAGGATCACCGTCGCCATGGCCCAGCGCCGCGCGGGCTGCGGCAGGCCGTCGGCTGGGGGGTCGGTCGGGGTGTCGGTCGGGGTGTCGGTCGGGGTGTCGGCGGGCGGCGTCAAGTGGGGGCCGTGCGGCACGGCGCCGGGCTGGTCATGCGGCATCCTCGGCCGGCAGGCTGCCCAGCAGGCCGATCAGCTCGTCCAGCGCGGTGTAAAAGCCGCCGATGAAGGCACGGCCGATGTGGGCCTCGATGGCGGCGTAGGCCGCTTCGATCTCGGGCGCCATGGTGGCGGCCAGGGCCTGGCTGCGGTCGGTCAGCCGCACCAGCACGCGGCGCTGGTCTTGCGGCATGCGCGCCCGCTGCACCAGGCCCAGGTCGTCCATGCGTGCCAGCACGCCGGCCAGGCTGGGGCTGGAGATGCGGCACACCTGGCCGATCTGCCGCGGCTCCAGCGGGCCCTGCTCCAGCAGCGCCCGCACGATGCGCCATTGCTGCTCGGTCAGCCCATGGGCGTTGAGAATGGGCCGGAAATGGGCCATCACCCCTTCACGCGCCTGCAGCAGCAACAGCGGCAGGTTGCGGTGGCGAAAGGCCGGCACCGTGGCGCTGGCCGCCGCCTTGGGGCTGCGACGGGTTGACATGCTCACATCTTAGCGACTAGATTGCTCACATCCTAGTGACCAGGCGCCCCATGCCCTTGCTTTTCCCCCATCTGCCGCGCCTGGCCATGGCGCCCTGGCGCCTGAGCGGCGTGGTCTACAGCGCGTTGCTGAACGACCCGCGGCAGCTGGCCGCGCTGGGCGATGCGGTGCACCAGCCGCCGTACAAGGCGCCGCCGCTGCACCCGGTGCTGGCTGTGCGGCCGCGCAACACCCTGGCCGGTGACGGCGACGCCATCGGTGTGCCCGCCGGTGCCGACGCCGTGTGCACCGGCCCCGGCCTGGGCCTGGTGATCGGCCGCACCGCCTGCCGGGTGCCGCAGGCAGGCGCACTGGCCTGGGTGGCCGGCTATCTGGTGGCCAATGACCTGCACCTGCCGATCAGCAGCCACTACCGCCCTGCGGTGCGGCAGATGGCGCGCGACGGTTTCTGCCCGCTGGGCCCGGTGGTGCCGGGCAGCAAGGTGGCCGAACCCGATGCCCTGGCCATCAGCCTGGCGCTCGACGGCGCCGTGGTGTGGCGGGGCCACAGCGGCGGCCGCGTGCGCAGCGTGGCGCAGTTGCTGAGCGCAGTCACCGAGTGGATGACCCTGCAACCCGGTGACGTGCTGCTGCTGGGCAGCAGCGCCGACGCGCCGCCGGCCCGCCCGGGCCAGGTGATGGCCGTGGCCATCGACGGCATCGGCACGCTGCACAACACCCTGGTGGCGGAGGCCGCATGACCCCCGCCCGAACCACCACCGCCCCAACCGCCCCAACCGCAAGAACCGCAAGAACCGCCAGAACTGCCCGCGTCGCCTACAGCGGCGCCATCCACACCGCCAGCCCGATCGACGGTGACAGCACCGCCCGCCTGCGCCTGGCCGACGGCCGCAGCGTGGCCGAGGCCGACGTGGTCTGGCTGCCGCCCTTCGACGTGGGCACCATCATCGCGCTGGGCCTGAATTACGCCGACCATGTGAAGGAGCTGGCGAAGGAGCTCACCCTGCCCTCGACACCCGGCACCCATGACGAGCCACTGCTGTTCCTGAAAGGCCCGGGCAGCCTGGTCGGCCACCAGGCTGCCACCCGGCGCCCGGCCGGCGTGGCCTTCATGCACTATGAATGCGAGCTGGCGGTGGTGATCGGCCGGCCCGCCAGGGGCGTGCGCGCGGCCGACGCCATGGCCCACGTGGCCGGCTACACCGTGTGCAACGACTACGCGGTGCGCGACCACCTGGAGAACTGGTACCGCCCCAACCTGCGGGTGAAGAACCGCGACGGCGGCACCGTGCTGGGCCCCTGGTTCGTGCCGGCGGCCGAGGTGCCCGACCCGCATGCGCTGCAGCTGCGCACCCGGGTCAATGGCCGCACCACCCAGCAGGGCAGCACGGCGCAGATGATCCACCGCGTGCCGGCGCTGATCGAATACCTCAGCAGCTTCATGACCCTGCAACCGGGTGATGTGCTGCTGACCGGCACGCCCGACGGCGTGGTGAACGTGAACGAAGGCGACGAGGTCGTCTGCGAGATCGACGGCATCGGCAGCCTGGTCAACCACATCGTCGGCGACACAGTTTTCGGACGTCAGGACAACCCATGCGCATCCAGCACCTGATCGGTGGCCGGCAAGTCGACAGCCCCGGCAGCTTCGAGACCGTGAACCCCGCCACCCAGCAGGTGCTGGCCGAGGTGGCCGACGGCGGCGCGGCCGAGGTGCATGCCGCCGTGGCCGCTGCCAAGGCCGCCTTTCCGGCCTGGGCCGCCCGCCCGGCCACCGAGCGCGCCGCGCTGCTGCGCAAGCTGGGCGACCTGATCACCCGGCATGTGCCCGAGATCGCCCGCACCGAGACGCAGGACACCGGCCAGACCATCAGCCAGACCGGCAGGCAGCTGGTGCCGCGCGCGGCCGACAACTTCCACTACTTTGCCGAGATGTGCACCCGGGTGGACGGCCACACCTACCCCACGCCCACGCACCTGAATTACACGCTGTTCCACCCGGTAGGCGTGTGCGCGCTGATCAGCCCCTGGAACGTGCCCTTCATGACGGCCACCTGGAAGGTGGCGCCGTGCCTGGCCTTCGGCAACACCGCGGTGCTGAAGATGAGCGAGCTGTCGCCGATGAGCGCCAACCGCCTGGGCCAGCTGGCGCTGGAGGCAGGCATCCCGCCCGGGGTGCTGAACATCGTGCACGGCACCGGCCGCGCCGCCGGCGAGCCGCTGTGCAGCCACCCTGATGTGCGGGCCATCAGCTTCACCGGCAGCACCAGCACCGGCCAGCGCATCGTGCAGGCTGCGGGGCTGAAGAAGTTCAGCATGGAGCTGGGCGGCAAGAGCCCGTTCGTCATCTTCGACGACGCCGACCTGCCCCGCGCACTCGACGCCGCGCTGTTCATGGTCTTCAGCAACAACGGCGAGCGCTGCACCGCCGGCAGCCGCATCCTGGTGCAGCGCAGCATCTATGCCGACTTTGCCGAGAAGTTCGCCGCGCGCGCCCGCCGCATCACCGTGGGCGACCCGCTCGACGAGGCCACCCTGATCGGCCCGATGATCAGCCCCGCCCACCTGGCCAAGGTGCGCAGCTACATCGACCTGGGCCCGGGCGAAGGCGCCACGCTGCTGTGCGGCGGGCTGGACCGGCCGGCCTACGCACCGGCCCTGGCCAGCGGCCTGCAGCGCGGCAACTTCGTCTGGCCCACGGTGTTTGCCGACGTGGACAACCGCATGCGCATCGCCCAGGAAGAGATCTTCGGCCCGGTGGCCTGCCTGATCCCGTTCGACGGCGAGGCCGACGCGGTGCGGCTCGCCAACGACATCCAGTACGGCCTGTCGAGCTATGTGTGGACAGAAAACCTGGGCCGCGCCCACCGCGTGGCCGCAGCCGTGGAGGCCGGCATGTGCTTCGTCAACAGCCAGAACGTGCGCGACCTGCGCCAGCCCTTCGGCGGCACCAAGGCCAGCGGCACCGGCCGTGAGGGTGGCACCTGGAGCTACGAGGTGTTCCTGGAGCCGAAGAACATCGCGGTGAGCCTGGGCGCGCACCACATCCCGCATTGGGGGACGGCGTGAACGCCGCCCCCATGGGGGTGTCCGTAGCGCCCCTCCCCACCCTCCCCCGCGGGGAGGGCCAACGTCCTCGGAGCGCCTGATGGGAACCCTCGCGCTCGCCGCCAAGATCACCCATGTGCCGTCGATGTACCTGAGCGAGCTGCCCGGCCCGCGCCACGGCAGCCGGCAAGCTGCCATCGACGGCCACCGCGAGATCGCGCGCCGCTGCAAGGCGCTGGGCGTGGACACGCTGGTGGTGTTCGACACCCACTGGCTGGTCAACGCCGGCTATCACATCAACTGCGCGCCGCAGTTCCAGGGCACTTACACCAGCAACGAGCTGCCGCACTTCATCAGCAACCTGCCGTATGCATCGCCGGGCAACCCGGCGCTGGGCCAGTTGCTGGCACAGGTGGCCAACGACCAAGGCGTGGAGACCCTGGCCCACCATGCCACCACACTGGCGCCCGAATACGGCACCCTGGTGCCGCTGCGTTACATGAACGCCGACCAGCACTTTCGGGTGGTCAGCGTGTCGGCGCTGTGCATGGCGCACTACCTGAACGATTCGGCCCGGCTGGGCTGGGCCTTTCGCCAGGCGGTGGAGCAGCACTACGACGGCACCGTGGCCTTCCTGGCCAGCGGGTCGCTCAGCCACCGCTTTGCGCAGAACGGCCTGGCGCCAGAATTCGCCTTCAAGCTGTGGAGCCCGTTCCTGGAGCGGCTGGACCGCACCGTGGTGCAGATGTGGCAGGCCGCCGACTGGGCCGACTTCTGCGCCATGCTGCCCGAGTACGCGGCCAAGGGCCACGGCGAAGGCTTCATGCACGACACCGCGATGCTGCTGGGCGCGCTGGGCTGGTCCGCCTACGACGCGCCGGTGGAGGTGCTCACGCCCTACTTCGGCGCGTCGGGCACCGGGCAGATCAATGCGCTGTTCCCGGTCACGCCGCAGGACGGCCGCGCCATCCCCGCCGCCCAGGCATCCATGGTCGATGGCTACACCAACGTGGCCACCCGGCTCTGATCCGCAGGACCCCACCGCATGCTGACCCACGACACCATCCAGGCCCTGGCACATGCGCTGTACCAGGCCCGCAAGACCCGCACCGCGCTGCGCCACTTCTCGCAGCGCCATCCCACCATGACGGTGGACGACGGCTATGCCATCCAGCGCGCCTGGGTGGCGCTGGAGCTGGCCGACGGCCGCACCATCAAGGGCCGCAAGATCGGGCTGACGTCGCGGGCGATGCAGCTGTCCAGCCAGATCGACGAGCCCGACTACGCGCCGCTGATGGACGACATGTTCTTTGGCGCCGGCACCGACATCCCGTTCAACCGCTTCATCGCGCCACGGGTGGAGGTGGAGCTGGCCTTCATCCTGGGCCGGCCGCTGCAGGGCCCGGGCACCACGCTGTTCGACGTGCTGCGCGCCACCGACTACGTGGTGCCGGCCATCGAGATCATCGACGCCCGCATCGAGCAGTTCGACCGCGACACCAAGGCGCCACGCAAGGTGTTCGACACCATCAGCGACTTCGCCGCCAACGCCGGCATCGTGCTGGGCGGCCGGCCGGTGAAGCCCGACGCGGTCGACCTGCGCTGGGTGGGCGCGCTGCTGCACAAGAACGGCGTGGTGGAAGAAACCGGCCTGGCCGCCGCAGTGCTGAACCACCCGGCCAACGGCGTGGCCTGGCTGGCCAACAAGATCGCCCCGCATGGCGAGCAGCTCAATGCGGGTGACGTGGTGCTGGCCGGCTCGTTCACCCGGCCCACGCCGGCGGCGGCGGGCGACAGCTTCCACGCCGACTACGGGCCGCTGGGCTCGGTGGCATTCCGGCTGGTGTGACCGGCAACGCTGGCTAAGATCGGCAGCTGACGCCCCGCCGGCCTGCTGGCCGGTGCCATTCCCTTCCCGACCCGGCCCGCCATGGACAACTTCTCCAATTCCCAGACCGTGCGCAAGCATGTGGTGGCCACCCGCGGTGGCGTGGTGGCGGCCCAGCACCGGCGTGCAGCCGAAGTGGGCGCGGCCATGCTGGAAGCCGGCGGCGACGCGGTCGACGCCGCAGTGGCGGTGTCGTTCGCCATCGGCGTGGTCGAGCCCTGGATGAGCGGCCCGGCCGCCGGCGGCTGCATGACGCTGTGGCGGGCCGACAGCGGCCGTGCCGAGGTGGTCGACTACGGCATGCGCGCACCACTGGCGCTGAACCCGGCCGACTACCCGCTGGCTGGTGACGGCCGCACTGCCGACCTGTTCCCCTGGCCCACCGTGGTGGGCGACCGCAACCAGCAAGGCGCCACCGCCGTGGCCGTGCCCGGCGTGGTGGCCGGCATGGCACTGGCGCATGAACGCCACGGCCGCCTGCCCTGGCGCGACCTGGTGCTGCCGGCCGCCGCGCTGGCAGAACAAGGGCTGATCGCCGACTGGTACTCGGGCCTGCTGACCGCGTCCACCGCCCGCGCGCTGTCGCTCGACCCGGACGCCGCGCGCATGTTCCTCGACGACGGCCTGTTCCCCATCCTGGAAGGCTGGACCGCCACCACCCAGCGCCACCTCGACCAGTCGGCGTTCGCGCGCACGCTGGCGCAGATCGCCGCCGAAGGCGCCGACGCCTTCTACCGTGGCGGCATCGCCGAGACCCTGGTGCGTGATGTGCAGGCCAAGGGCGGCTGCCTGGGCCTGGACGACCTGGCCAACTACCGCGCCGAGTGGGTGGAGCCGCTGGCCATCGCCTACCGAGGCGGCCGCATCCACGCCCCGCCGGGGCTGACCGGCGGCCCCACGCTGGCCGCCGCGCTGGCCCTGCTAGACGGCGACGCGCCACCGCCGCCAGGCGGCCCTGGCGCGGCCAGCACCCTGGCTGCGGCCCGCGCCCTGCACGCGGCATTCGACGCCCGCCTGCGCGGCATGGGCGACCATGATTCACCCAAGGCGCCGGGCTGCACCACCCACTTCAGCATCGTCGACCGGCACGGCAACATGGCCTCCGTCACGCAGACCCTGCTGTCGATCTTCGGGTCGCGCGTGGTGTCACCCGGCACCGGCCTGCTGCTGAACAACGGCATCCTGTGGTTCGACCCCGAGCCGGGCAAACCCAACTCCCTCGCCCCGGGCAAGCGCTGCCTGGCCAACTACTGCCCGGTGGTGGGCGAGGCGGCCGACGGCCGGCGCTTTGCGCTGGGCGCATCGGGCGGCCGCAAGATCCTGGGCGCGGTGCTGCAGCTGGCCACCTTCCTGGTCGACCATGGCATGGACCTGGCAGCCGCCTTCCACCAGCCGCGCATCGACATCAGCGGCAACCAGCGCCAGCTGCTGGCCGACCTGAGCCTGCCGGCCGATGTGCAGGCCGCGCTGGCCGCCGAGTTCACTGTCACGCCGATCCGGCGCCAGCCGCATCCCTATGCCTTTGCCTGCCCCGCCGGCGTGCTGCGCCAGGGCGGCTGGAACACCGGCTGCACCGAGGTGTCGTCGCCCTGGGGCGACGCCATCGCCGAGCGGCTGGCGGGCTGACACACCCGCGGCCACCACCCTGCCACCCCGCCAACCCCCTCACCGGAGCAACACCATGCCCCTCACCCTGGACCACATCGTCATCCTGGTGCCCGAACTGGACGCCGCGATCACCGACTACCGCAGCCTGGGCTTCACCGTCGAGCCCGGCGGCACCCATGCCGACGGCGCCACCCACAACGCCCTGGTGGTGTTTGCCGACGGCGCCTACCTGGAGCTGATCGCCTTTCTGCTGCCGCACCCAGGCCACCGCTGGGGCAGCCAGGCAGCGCGCGGCTACTGCGGCTTCGTCGACTTTGCGCTGCTGCCGCCCAGCGTGGGCGCCGTGGTGGCCGAGGCTGCCGCCCGCGGCCTGGCCTACCAGGGCCCGCTGGACGGCGGCCGGCTGCGGCCCGACGGCGAGCGCCTGGCCTGGCAGATCGGCACACCGCCCGCACCCGAGCTGCCCTTCCTGTGCGGCGACATCACACCGCGCGCGCTGCGTGTGCCCGAAGGCGCGCTGCGCCAGCACGCCAACGGCGTGACGGGCGTGGCCTGCATCACCGTGGCAGTGGCCGACCTGGACGCCAGCCTGGCGGGTTATGCCGCCCTGTTGGGGCAACCGGGTGAACGCCTGCCGCTCACCGGCCTGGGCCTGCAGCTGGCCCGGCTGCAGCTGGGCGCGGCCAGTCTGCTGCTGGTGGCGCCCGGTGCCGGCGCCCACGGCCCGGCGGCGCAGGCGCTGCACAGCGCGCTGGGCGGCCGGCAGGCGGGCGTGGTGGGCATCGCGCTGCACGGGCCGGCGGCGGCCAGCCTGCCACTCACCCGCACCCACGGCGCGCCGATCGAAATGCTGGCCAGCGGCTGAACGCTGCAGCACTGACTTTCGTGCTGCGGGGCAGCGCCCCGGATCGTGGAAGACTTCCACATGAACGCGGGGCCGGTAGCACTGTGATGCTGGCGATCGGCCTGGCCGCTCCCGGCCCGGCCGCCCCCGGGCCTCGCAGCTGGCGTGGTGGCGACTTATCTGTTTTTTTCATGAGCTTGCGCCGAATCCGTCGTTTGGTGGCCATCGCCACCGCACCAGAATCCGCCGCTTCAACGACCGGCCCCGAATCTGTCCATGACTGCTGCCTTCCTGCCCCTGACCCGCCGCGCCCTGCTGGCCGCCGCCATGGCGCTGCCGCTGCTGGCCGCCTCGCCGGCGCAAGCCGCCACCACGCTGCTGAACGTCAGTTACGACGTCAGCCGCGAGTTCTACAAGGACTACAACGCGGTGTTCGCCGCGCACTGGAAGAAGACCACCGGCGAGAGCCTCACGCTGAACCAGAGCCACGGTGGCTCCAGCCGCCAGGCGCGCAGCGTGGTCGAGGGCCTGGAGGCCGACGTCATCACGATGAACCAGGCCAACGACATCGACATCCTGGCCGACCTGGGCAAGCTGATCCCCACCGACTGGGCCAGACGCCTGCCCGACAACAGCGCGCCCACCACCAGCATCAGCGTGATCCTGGTGCGCAAGGGCAACCCGAAGAAAATCCAGGACTGGAGCGACCTCGGCAAGCCCGGCGTGGGCGTGATCATTCCCAACCCCAAGACGTCGGGCAACGGCCGCTACACCTATCTGGCGGCCTGGGGCGCGGCGCTGCAGTCTGGCTTGCAACCGGCGGCGGCACAGGCGCTGGTGGAACGCATCTTCACCAACGTGCCGGTGCTCGACGGCGGCGGCAGAGGCGCCACCACCACCTTCGCCCAGCGCAACATGGGTGACGCGCTGGTCACCTTCGAGAGCGAGGTGCCGTTGATCCTGCGCGAATTCGGCAACAGCTTCGAGGTGGTCGTCCCCAGCCGCACCATCCTGGCCGAAAACCCGGTGTCGGTGGTCGACAAGGTGGTCGACCGCAGGGGCACACGCAAGCAGGCCGAGGCCTACCTGAAGTACCTGTGGAGCGACGAAGGCCAGGAGGTGGCCGCCCGGCACCACCTGCGCCCGCGCAGCGCCAAGGTGGCGGCCAAGTACGCCAAGAGCTTTCCCAGGGTGAACACCTTCACGGTGGACGCGGTGTTCGGCGGCTGGAAGAAGGCACAGGCCGACCACTTCAACGATGGCGGTCTGTATGACCAGGTGATCGCCAAGGCCAAGAAGCGCTGAGAACGCCATGTTCCTGCGCAAGACCCTGCTGACGCGCCACAGCGTGCTGCCGGGCTTCGACCTGGCACTGGGCTTCACGCTGCTGTACCTGAGCTT
>JBBRVT010000006.1:0-25873 GCA_038246615.1 Burkholderiales bacterium | reverse complement strand
TGGACGCCCAACCCGACCCAATGGGACAACAGCTATCTGGAGAACCTCTTCAAGTTCGAGTGGCAGCAAACGAAGAGCCCTGCCGGCGCGCTGCAATGGACCCCCAGCGACCCGAATGCGCCCAAGACCCCGGACGCCCATGTTCCCGGGCAGATGAATCCGCTGATGATGATGACCAGCGACATCGCGCTGAAGGTCGACCCGGCCTATCGCGTTGTCTGCGAGAAGTTCCTCAATGATTTCGACGCTTTCACGCAGGCATTTTCCAAGGCCTGGTACAAGCTCACCCACCGTGACATGGGCCCGCGTGAACGCTACCTCGGCCCGGAAAAACGCAACGACAACGACCTGCTTTGGCAGGATCCGATTCCGCCAGTCGCGCACGACATCGTCAGCTTGGTGGACATCGCCGGACTCAAGCAGTCGATCATGTCGTCGGGCATGTCGGTGTCTGATCTGGTCTTCACTGCCTTTTCGGCCGCCGCCACCTACCGCAACAGCGACAAGCGCGGCGGTGCCAACGGGGGCCGCCTGGCGCTCGCGCCGCAGAAGGATTGGGCCGTCAATCGGCGCACCGTCCCGGTGATCGCGGCATTGCGCGTCGTCATGGATGGCTTCAACGGCAAGCAGATCGGCAACACCAAGGTGACGCTCGCCGACCTCATTGTGCTGGGCGGATGTGCTGCGATCGACAAAGCGGCGGCCGATGCGGGTGTGCAGGTGTCGACACCGTTCACTGCAGGTCGGCGCGACACGACGCAGGCGCTGACCGACATCGAGATGTTCGAATGGTTGAGGCCGGTGGCCGACGGGTTCCGCAACTACGTCGACGACCAGTTCGAGCAAATTGCGCCGAATGTTGCCCTCGAGGAAATGTTCCTCGACAAGGCGCAACTGCTGGCACTCACCGTGCCCGAATGGGTCGCGCTGGTCGGCGGCCTGAGGGTCTTGGGTGCGAACCACGATGGCTCGGCTGACGGCGTGTTCACCGATCGGGTCGGCGTGCTCTCCAACGACTTTTTCAAAGTGCTGACGAGCATGGACTATGAATGGAAAAAGGCGGACGAGAAAGGCCTGGCCTTTTCGATCGACGACCGTGCCACGGGCCTGCCGCAGTTCAAGGCGACGCGAAGCGATTTGATCTTCGGCGCCAACAGCCCCTTGCGTGCCGTGTCCGAGGTGTACGCCGGCAGTGACGGCCACGCCCGGTTCGTGAATGACTTCGTGAGGGTGTGGAACAAGGTCATGATGCTCGACCGCTTCGACGTCCGGCGCCAGGACGCGTGACAACGACAAGGTGCAACCGGCGCAAAGGTCAACGTCCACTCTCCCACAATCACAAGCCAAAGCAACGCTGACCACGCGCCATCACACACTTGGACGCACCGGGCTCTTCGTCTCCCAGCTTTGCCTTGGCACCATGACCTTCGGCGGTGGTGGCGGGCTCTGGGGCCAGATTGACAATTTGCAGCAGGCTGAAGCTGAAGGCCGCGTCGGCCAGGCACTCGACGCTGGCATCAATTTCATCGACACCGCAGAGGTCCATTCAGGCGGCATGTCCGTGCAGGTCACCGGCCAGGCGCTGAAGAACCTGAAGGTGCCGGGTGCCGGCATGGCGGGTCTGGCCACGGCGGCCTCGAACGGCTGACGTGCATCGGCTTCGGTCGGCGGCGGCCGACGGTTGAACTCAGAGTCTCGGCAGCACACCGGTCGCAGCAGCGCAAGGCCGTCGGCGGCATGACGGGCAGGTTTGCGCCAGGCTACCGACGTGAACCGGCATGGCGGGTGCACCCGCGCCGGTCTTCAAGCCGGCGACTGCGCCCGAATTACGCGCCGGGAACCGGTCATTCGGGAGCCGATCGGCCTGCCTCCCGTGCCAAAGCCGCTGCGGTGGGGCCACGTGCGAAATCAGTGCACCGACTCCGCACGCGGCAGCCTGGCGGCGCCGGCGTCAAAAGTGAGGAAGCGGTCGCGGCCGAGGTGCGTTGCGCGCGCCACGAGCAAGCAATCCGCGAAGTCGGCCGATGGGTACTGCCCGAAGAGGTACAGGGCCTCCTCGACCGTCGGCGCATGTTCGAACTCGATGCCTGGCGTCTCGAGCATCGCGATGAGGGCTGCCGTCATGGACGCCCGGTCGACCTTGTAGCGGCTGCGAAGGACCCATTCGGTTTCGAGCAGCGCGCACAGTGTGATGAGGAGCGGCTCGCCGCTGGCGGAGGCCTCGGCGACCACGTGTTTGGCCGCAGCGCACTGCGCCGCAGCCGTCGGGTCCTGCACCAGCGCGCGCACCAGCACGCTGGGGTGGATGGCCGCACTCATTCCGGCAGACGCAGCTCGTCGACGGTGACGCCAGGCTGGCCTGGCCGCGTCAGCATGCCGACGAGGTCGACCAGGCGCCGCGTCTTCGGCCGGACGACGACAGTGCCATTGCTCAGCAGCGACCAGGCGATCTTGTCGCCGGCCAGCAGGCCAAGGCGCTCGCGCACGTCACGCGGAATCGGTATCTGGCCCTTGATGGACACGGTGGTCGGCTCGACATTGCGGCGGCTGTCACGTTGAGGCTTTGACGCTTCGGGCGCTTTGACTCTCTCGGGCGTTTTGCGGGCGGTAGCCGAGTGTGAACAACCAACTCGATGGTCCAGCGGTCAAGCTTGGTGCTGTTCGTTCCGGTTGAACGCTGAGTCGGCGGTGTTCGGCAAGATGTCGTTCAGCGTTGCTGATGCCTCTCACATGGGTGAACAAGAACACCGTCAGAGGCGACAGCCGGCCCGCAGGGGCCGTCTGACGTCCTCAGTCGCCTTGCAGGCCGCAGCCTCGCAGAGCTCGGCCCCCTCCTGAGAGCCTGAGAGTCCTTCGTTCATGCCCGCTCATCACGCCAAAGTACCCCCGCTCGTCGTTGCAAATGCTCGCCATAGCCGGGGCTATGGCTGCGCTTTGCGCCTAGATCGGGCGCCCTTTGACGCGCTGCTCGGGCACGCCCGAAGAACTCTCCGGCTCTAAGGCGACAGCCGGCCCGCAGGGGCCGTCTGACGTCCTCAGTCGGCCTGCTTGCGCAGGAACGCGGGGATCTCGATCTCGTCCATGCCGTTGGACGACAGCGCTTCCACCTTGGCCGCGGCCTGGTGGCGGTTGGTGCGCCACACGCTGGGCGTGCTGAGGTGGCCGTAGTCGGGCTGGCGGGGCTGCTGGGCATGCGCTGCGCTGCCGGCCAGCGGCGTGGCCAGCACATGGTTCAGGATCGGCAGGTTGTCGGTGCCGGTGCGCTGGCCCTGCTGGGCGCTGGGCTGCACCACCGTCAGCGGCGCCGCCTGCGGCCGGGCACGGCTCAGGCCGGTGGCGATCACCGTCACCCGCAGCTGGTCACCCAAACTGTCGTCGTACGCGGCGCCGAAGATCACGTGCGCATCGTCGGCCGCATAGCGGCGGATGGTGTTCATCGCCGCGCGGCTCTCGCTCAGCTTGAAGTTGGCCTTGTTGGCCGCGATCAGCACCAGCACGCCGCGCGCACCACTCAGGTCGATGCCTTCCAGCAGCGGGCAGGCCACTGCGGCTTCAGCGGCCTTGGTGGCGCGGTCGGGGCCGCCGGCCTGGGCCGTGCCCATCATCGCCTTGCCCGGCTCGCTCATCACCGTCTTCACGTCTTCGAAGTCGACGTTGACCAGACCGTGCATGTGGATGATGTCGCTGATGCCGCCGACGGCATTCTTCAGCACGTCGTTCGCATGCGCAAAGGCCTGGTCCTGCGTCACGTCGTCGCCCAGCACGTCCAGCAGCTTCTCGTTGAGCACGACGATCAGGCTGTCGACGTTGGCTTCCAGCTCGCTGGTGCCGGCGTCGGCCTGCTTCATGCGGCGCGGGCCTTCGAAGTCGAACGGCTTGGTGACGACACCCACGGTGAGGATGCCCATCTCCTTGGCCACCCTGGCCACGATGGGCGCGGCGCCGGTGCCGGTGCCGCCGCCCATGCCGGCGGTGATGAACACCATGTTGGCGCCTTCCAGGCTGGCGCGCAAACGGTCTTCAGCCTGCTCGGCCGCAGCCTTGCCCTTCTCGGGCTTGCCACCTGCGCCCAGGCCGTTGTCGCCCAGCTGGATGAGCTGGTGCGCACTGCTGCGGTTCAGCGCCTGCGCGTCGGTGTTGGCGCAGACGAATTCCACGCCCTGCACGCCCTGCGTGATCATGTGCTCGACGGCGTTGCCGCCGCCGCCACCCACGCCCACCACCTTGATACGGGTACCCTGGTCGAACTCTTCGATCATCTCGATAGGCATGTGAATCTCTCCTGTGTCGTCGTCAAGCAGTTGCCAAAAAGTTTTTAGTCAAACCTGGAAGTGAAGCCAAAGAGCGCGGGGTTGGTCCAACCCCTGTTGTGTGTGGCCATGCAGTCGCTGTGCCGCATGGCTTTCAGAAATTCCCGAGAAACCAGTCCTTGGCGCGGCCCACCAGGGTCTTGACCGACCCCGCCTGCGCCGCCACCTTGTGCCCGCGCGCACGCGCCATGCGGGCTTCTTCCAGCAGGCCCATCACCGTGGCGCTGCGCGGGTTGGCCACCATGTCGAACAAGGGCCCGTGGTACGTGGGCAGGCCCTTGCGCACCGGCTTCAGAAAGATGTCTTCGCCCAGTTCCACCATGCCCGGCATCACCGCGCTGCCGCCGGTGATGACGATGCCGGACGACAGCAGCTCTTCATAGCCGCTCTCGCGGATGACCTGGTGCACCAGTGAAAAGATCTCTTCGACCCGCGGCTCGATCACCCCGGCCAGTGCCTGGCGGCTGAGCATCCGCGGCGGGCGGTCGCCCAGGCCCGGCACCTCCAGGTTCTCGCTCGGGTCGGCCAGCAGCTGCTTGGCCACGCCGTACTCCACCTTGATTTCTTCAGCGTCCTTGGTGGGGGTGCGCAACGCCATCGCGATGTCGCTGGTGATCAGGTCGCCGGCGATGGGGATGACGGCGGTGTGGCGGATCGAGCCCTCGGTGTAGATGCTGACGTCGGTGGTGCCGGCGCCGATGTCGACCAGGGCCACGCCCAGCATCTTCTCGTCTTCGGTCAGCACGGCAGCGGCGCTGGCGCTGGGGTTCAGCACCAGGCGCTCCACCTCCAGGCCGCAGCGGCGCACGCATTTCAGGATGTTCTCGGCCGCGCTCTGCGCGCCGGTCACGATGTGCACCTTCACCTCCAGCCGGCTGCCGCTCATGCCCACCGGCTCCTTCACCTCGTGGCCGTCGATGACGAACTCTTGCGGCTCCACCAGCAGCAGGCGCTGGTCGTTGGGGATGTTGATGGCCTTGGCGGTTTCCACCACGCGGTGCACGTCCACTGGCGTCACCTCGCGGTTGTCGCGCACGATCACCATGCCGGTGCTGTTCTGCCCGCGGATGTGGCTGCCGGTGATGCCGGTGTAGACCCGCTCGATCTTGCAGGCAGCCATCATCTCGGCCTCTTTCAGGGCCTGCTGAATGCTCTGCACCGTGGCTTCGATGTTGACCACCACGCCGCGCTTCAGGCCGTGGCTCGAGGCCACGCCCAGGCCGGCCAGGCGCAGCTCGCCATTGGCCAGCACCTCGGCGGCCACCGCCATGACCTTGGCGGTGCCGATGTCCAGTCCGACGATGAGATCCTTGTATTCCTTGGCCATGTGGCGGTGCCCTCGGGTGTCGTGTGTGGCCGTTTTTTTGGCGTCGTGCCGTGTCTATTTCTTGCGGGCCGGTGGCACCGGCTCGCTGGTGGTGACGCCCTTCAGGCGCACCGCAAACCCATCGGTGTGGCGCAGGTCGGCCGACTCGAGCGGGCGCTGGTAGCGCGCTTCCACCCGCGGCAGGGTCTGCACGAAGCGCTGGGTGCGCTCGATCACGGCGTCGTCGCTGCCGCGGCCCAGCTCGATCACCGCGCCCTTGTCCAGCGTGGCGCGCCAGGCGCCGCGCGGTGACAGCGCCAGCTGCGCCAGGTCGCCGTCGCGCCGGCCGCCCAGCACCGGCGCCAGGCGCTTGAGCATGGCCAGCATCGCCGGCGCACTGCCCTCCGGGCCCTGCAGGCTCGGCAGGCCGTCGTCCTCCACGTCACCGATGTTGGCCTCGAACACCTCGCCGTGGGTGTTGACCAGCCGGTCGTTGCCATCGCTGCCCAGCCACAGTGCCACCGGCTGGTGCTCTTCCAGCCGCACCGCCAGCCGGCCGGGCCAGACCCGCTGCACCACCGCATGCCGCACCCAGGGCACGGCCTCGAATGCGGCGCGCGCCTGCTGCAGATCAAGCGTGAGAAAGCTGCCGGCCAGCTGCGGCGCCGCATTGGCGCGGATGGTGTTGGCACTGTTGCGGCTGACGTCGCCCTCGATGCGGATGGCCCGGATGTCGAACATCGGCGCGCGCGCCAGGCGCTGCAGCCCCGCCGCCAGCAGGCCCAGCAGCAGCAGGGCCAGCACGGTGTTGGCGGTGGCCTGCATCAGGCGGACATCTGCGGGCAGGTCGACCACGGCGCCGCCGGCCGGCGGGCCGAAGGCGGTGGAGAGCATGCCGGCGCGGGCCATCGGGTCAGGCCTGGCTGTCCAGCGTGGCGGTGGACAGCAGCCACAGGCACAGCTGCTGGTAGGAGATGCCGGCGGCGCGGGCCGACATCGGCACCAGCGAATGCCCGGTCATGCCGGGCGAGGTGTTCATCTCCAGCAGGAACGCCTGGCGGTCGCTGGCGCGCACCATCAGGTCGGCGCGGCCCCAGCCCCGGCAGCCCAGCGCCTGGTAGGCGGCGACGACGAGGCGCTGGATTTCACGCTCTTCGTCGGGCGGCAGACCGCTGGGGCACAGGTAGGTGGTGTCGTCGGTGAAATACTTGTGCTGGTAGTCGTACTTGCCTTCGGGGGCGACGATGCGCACCACCGGCAGGGCCAGGGCGCCGGTACCGTGGCCCAGCACCGGGCAGGTCACTTCGTCACCGTCGATGAACTGCTCGCACAGCACGTCGGCGTCGTGGCCGGTGGCCAGCTGCACCGCCTGCTGCATGTCGCTGTAACCCATCACCTTGGTGATGCCGATCGACGAGCCCTCACGCGGGGGCTTCACGATCAGTGGCAGGCCCAGCGTGTCGGGCACGCTGCGCAGCCGGGCCTGGCGTTGGTCGGGCGCCAGGTCGTCGGCCGACAGCCACACCCAGCGCGGTGTCGGCAGGCCCTCGGCCAGCCAGACCCGCTTGGTCATGGTCTTGTCCATCGCGATGGCCGACGCCATCACGCCCGACCCGGTGTAGGGCAGGCCCATCAGCTCCAGCGCGCCCTGCACCGTGCCGTCTTCGCCATGGCGGCCGTGCAGGGCGATGAACACCCGGGCAAAGCCTTCGCGCTTCAGGTCGGACAGATCATGCGCGGCCGGGTCGAAGGCATGGGCGTCCACGCCTTCTGCCTGCAGTGCGGCCAGCACGCCGCCCCCGCTCATCAGCGAAATTTCGCGCTCGGCGCTGCTGCCGCCCATCAGCACGGCGGTCTTGCCCAGGGCCCGGGCGTCGATGCGGGGCAGCACGCGGCTCATCGGGGTACCTTCGTGCTGCGCACTGCGGAATTCGCCCTTGGGGCGGCCCGGCGGGCTCATGCCAACTCTCCCAGGAACTTCTCGACCACCTTGCCGGGCACCGCCCCGATGGATCCGGCGCCCATCGCGATCACCACGTCGCCGCTGCGGCTGTATTCGACGATGGCGTCGGGCAGATCGGTCACGTCGTCGACGAACACCGGGTCGACCTTGCCGGCCACCCGCAGTGCGCGGCTCAGGGCCCGGCCGTCGGCGGCCACGATGGGTGCCTCGCCGGCGGCATACACCTCGGTCAACAGCACGGCGTCGGCGCGGCCCATCACCTTGACGAAGTCTTCGAAGCAATCCCGCGTGCGGGTGTAGCGGTGCGGCTGAAACGCCAGCACCAGGCGCCGGCCCGGGAAGGCGCCCCGCGCTGCGGCGATCACTGCGGCCATCTCCACCGGGTGGTGGCCGTAGTCGTCGATCAGCGTGAAGGTGCCGCCGTCGGCGGTGGGCAGCTCACCGTAGCGCTGGAAGCGCCGGCCCACGCCGGTAAATTCAGCCAGCGCCTTGACGATGGGCGCGTCGGGCAACTCCAGTTCGGTGGCCACCGCAATCGCCGCCAGCGCGTTGCACACGTTGTGCTCGCCGGGCAGGTTCAGCGTGATGGCCAGGTCGGGCAGCACCGCGCCGTTGCGGCGCTGGCAGGTGAAGCGCATCTGCCCGCCGGGCAGGGCCTGCACGTCCACCGCACGCACCTGCACATCGGGCCCCAGGCCGTAGGTGACGATCGGGCGCGAGACCATCGGCAGGATACTGCGCACGCCGGGGTCGTCACCGCAGACGATGGCCGCGCCGTAGAACGGCATGCGGTGCAGGAAGTCGACGAACGCCGCCTTCAGCCGGGCAAAGTCATGCCCGTAGGTGTCCATGTGGTCGGCGTCGATGTTGGTGACCACCGCCATGACCGGCAGCAGGTTCAGGAACGATGCATCGCTCTCGTCCGCCTCGACCACGATGTAGTCGCCCGAGCCCAGGCGTGAATTGGCGCCGGCGCTGTTGAGCTTGCCGCCGATGACGAAGGTGGGGTCCACACCGGCCTCGGCCAGCACGCTGGTGACCAGGCTGGTGGTGGTGGTCTTGCCGTGGGTGCCGGCGATGGCGATGCCGCTCTTCAGCCGCATCAGCTCGGCCAGCATCACCGCACGCGGCACCACCGGGATGCGCCGGCTGCGTGCGGCCACCACCTCGGGGTTGTCGCCCTTCACTGCGGTGCTGGTGACGATGGCCCCGGCCCCGGCGATGTGCGCGGCGTCGTGGCCGACGAAGACGCGGATGCCCAGCCCGGCCAGGCGGCGCGCCGTGGGGCTGTCGGCCTGGTCGCTGCCCGAGACGGTGTAGCCCAGGTTGTGCAGGATCTCGGCGATGCCGCTCATGCCGGCACCGCCCACGCCCACGAAGTGAATGTGCTTGACGGCGTGCTTCATGGCGTGGCCTTGTTCACCAGCTTGTCCAGTTCATCGGCCACGCGCGCCGCCGCGTGCGGCCGGGCCAGCGCGCGGGCCTTCTCGGCCATGGCCAGCAGGGCCGGGCGTGTCAGGCCTTGCAATTGCGAGGCCAGCGACGCAGGCGTCAGCGCCGTCTGCGCCAGATGCAGCGCGGCGCCGTGGCCGGCCATGTGCAGCGCGTTGTCGCGCTGGTGCGCGGTGGTGCTGACCACCAGCGGCACCAGCAGGCTGGGCACACCGGCGGCGCACAGCTCGCTGATAGTCACCGCGCCGGCGCGGCAGACGATCACGTCGCACTCGGCCAGCTGCTGCGCCATGTCGTCGATGAAGGGCCGCACATCGGCGGCGATGCCGGCAGCTGCATAGGCGGTGCGCACCGCCTCCAGCTGCACTGCGCCGGTCTGGTGCAGCACCTGCGGGCGGGCGTCGACGGGCAGCAGCGCCAGCGCGGCGGGCAGGGTCTGGTTCAGCACCTGGGCACCCAGGCTGCCACCCACCACCAGCAGGCGCAGCGGACCGCTGCGGCCGGCATAACGCACAGCCGGCGCGGGCAGGGCCTCGATCTCGGCGCGCACCGGGTTGCCGGTGACCAGGCCACGCTTGATGCGCGACGCCGGGCCGTCGAAGCCGAAGGCCACGCGGTCGGCCACCGGCAACAGGGCCCTGTTGCTCAGCAGCAGCGCGGCGTCGGCGTTCACCAGCATCAGCGGCTTGCCCAGCAGGCTGGCCATCATGCCGCCGGGAAAGCACACATAGCCGCCCATGCCCAGCACCGCACTGGCGCCGCGCCGGCGCAGGATGCGCGCCGCGTCCCAGAAGGCCTTGAGCAGCCGCAGCCCGCCGGTGGCCGTGTGCAGCAGGCCCTTTCCGCGCAAGCCGCTGAAGGCCAGCACGTCCAGCGGGATCAACGTAGGCGGCACCAGGCGGTTCTCCATGCCGGTGGCCGTGCCCAGCCAGCTGACGCTCCAGCCACGCCGCTGCACCTCGCGCGCCACCGCGATGCCGGGGATGATGTGGCCGCCGGTGCCGGCCGCCATGATGACCAGGTGCGGCATCACGCGCGGCCTCCGCGCATCAGTGAACGGTTTTGGTTCCGGCACGCAGGCTGCGCCTGCTTCACATCGCTGCGCAATGTGAGCCTGCACCGAAACAGGCAGCCCGCGCTGCGCGCAGCCGCCGTGCGCAGCACGGCGGTCATGCGCGGCCTCCGCGCATGAGTTGCCTGTTTTCAATATCCACCCGCAGGACGATGGCCAGGGCCACCATGTTCATCAGGATCGCCGAGCCGCCGTAGCTGAGCAGCGGCAGCGTCAGGCCCTTGGTGGGCAGCGCGCCCAGGTTCACGCCCATGTTGATCAGTGTCTGCCCGCCGATCCACAGGCCGATGCCCTGCACCATCAGGCCGGCGAAGACCCGGTCGAGCACCACCGCCTGCCGGCCGATCACGAAGATGCGGCGGGTCAGCCAGAAGAAGGCCACGATGACACAGGCCACGCCGATGAAGCCCAGCTCTTCGCCGATCACCGCCAGCAGGAAGTCGGTGTGCGCTTCGGGCAGGTAGTGCAGCTTCTCCACGCTGGCGCCCAGGCCCTGGCCGGTCAGCTCGCCACGGCCGAAGGCGATCAGCGAGTGGCTGAGCTGGTAGCCCTTGCCGGCCGAATACTGCGGGTCGAAGGGGTCGGTGAAGGCCAGCGCCCGCTGCATTCGCCAGGGGTTGGTGACGATCATCAGCACCATCGCGCCCAGCAGCATGGCCACGCTGACGACGAACATGCGGCCGTTCACCCCGCCCAGGAACAGGATGCCCAGCGCGATCGAGGCGATCACCACGAAGGCACCCATGTCGGGCTGGGCCAGCAGCAGCACCCCGATCACGACCAGCGCCACGGCCATCGGCCACACTGCCTTGATGAAGCGCTCTTTCACCTCCATCTTGCGCACCATGTAGCTGGCCGCATACATGGCCATGGCCAGCTTGGCCAGCTCGCTGGGCTGGAAGTTCATCGCCCCCAGCGGCAGCCAGCGGCGGGCGCCGTTGACGCCCTTGCCCAGGCCGGGGATCAGCACCAGCGTCAGCAGCACCAGGCTGGCGACGAACAGCCAGGGTGCCGCACGCTCCCACAGCTTGATCGGCAGCTGCACCACCACCAGCGCCGCCACGAAGGCGATGGCCAGCGCCAGCGCATGGCGGCCAAGGAAGAAGGTGGGCGAGTACAGCTTGTACTTGGGGCTGTCGGGCAGCGCCACGCTGGCCGAATACACCATCACCAGGCCCAGCGACAGCAGCGCCACCACGCACCAAAGCAGCGCGGTGTCGAAACCCGCGATGCGCGGTGCCGGGCCGCCGGCCGCGCCGTTCCAGTCGCGGATCGGCAGGTCGCCGCCGCCGCCGCCGCGCCGGCCCAGCAGGCGCTGCAGGCGTTGCAGCAGGTCCGTCAAGCCGAGGCGCCGGGCCCGTGTCGTCATGCGATCGTCGCCCCGCGGTCAGCGGCCAAGGCCCGCACCGCTGCCACGAACACCTCGGCGCGGTGGCCGTAGTCGCGGAACATGTCCAGGCTGGCGCAGGCCGGGCTCAGCAGCACCGCGTCACCGGGGCGGGCCTGCGCAAAGCACCAGGCCACCGCAGCCTCCAGGCTGGCGTGCTGCTGCTGCGGCACCGCTGCTGCGCCGGCGTCGCCAGCCAGGGCTGCGGCGATGGCGCCGCCATCGCGCCCGATCAGCGCCACCGCGCGCGCATGGCGGGCCACCGGCGCGGCCAGCGGGCTGAAGTCCTGGCCCTTGCCGTCGCCGCCCAGGATCACCGCCAGCTTGGCCGGTGCCTTGTCGGCGCCCAGGCCGTCCAGCGCGGCGACAGTGGCGCCCACGTTGGTGCCCTTGCTGTCGTCGAAGGCTTCGACACCACCCACGCTGGCGATGAACTCCACCCGGTGCGGCTCGCCGGCGTAGTCGCGCAGGCCATGCAGCAGGTTGGCCAGCGGCAGGCCGATGGCGCAGGCCAGGGCCAGCGCGGCCAGTGCATTGGCAGCGTTGTGGCGGCCGCGGATGCGCAGCGCGTCGGCGGGCATCAGGCGCTGCAGGTGGATTTCTTCCACTTCATCCTTGCGGCGTTTCAGGGTCTCGTCGACTTCGCGGGCGCGCACCAGCCAGGCCATGCCGTTCTCCACCACCAGGCCGAAATCACCGGGGCGCTGCGGCGCATTCAGGCCGAAGCGCAGCACCCTGGGGCCGCCCGGCTGGGCCGGTTTGCCGCGGCCGCCCTTCACCAGCACCGGCGCGGGCAGCATCGCCTCGACCCGCAGGTCGTCGCGGTTGACCACCCAGGTGCAGCCTTCGCCGTAGATGCTGGCCTTGGCAGCGGCATACGCCTCCATGCTGCCGTGCCAGTCCAGGTGGTCCTGGCTGATGTTCAGCACCACGGCGGCACTGGGTGCAAAGCCGCGCACGCCGTCGAGCTGGAAGCTGGACAACTCCAGCACCCACACGGCGGGCATCTCCGCCGTTGGCGCAACCTGCAGCGATGCGAGCGCCTGGGCATCCAGCGCCGCCGCCAGCGTGTCGAGCATGGTCGGGCCGATGTTGCCGGCCACGGCCACCCGCAGGCCGCAGCGCGCCACCAGCAGCGCGCACAGTGCGGTGGTGGTGGTCTTGCCATTGGTGCCGGTGATGGCCAGCACCTTCGGCGCATAGCCGCCCGCCGCCCGCAGGTCGGCCAGCGCGCGGGCGAACAGGTCCAGCTCACCGCCGATGTCGATGCCGGCGGCGCGGGCTGCCTGCAGCAGTGGTGCGATGCGGGCATCGTGCGGCGCCAGGCCTGGGCTCTTCAGCACCAGTTGCACGCCGGCCAGATCGTCTGCCGACAGCGTGCCGCTGCGCAGCGTGGCGCCGGGCGCTGCATCTGCCAACACGGCGGCATGGGGCGGTTGTGCGCGTGAATCCCACACCTGCACCCGTGCGCCGTGGCGCGCGCACCAGCGCGCCATCGCCAGGCCCGACTCACCGAGGCCCAGCACCAGCACGTGGCGTTCGCGCAAGTGGGAGGCAAGTCCCGCCGGGCCGCCCCAAGGGGCTTGCCCGCCCCCATGGGGGGCAGCGAACGGCGTGAGCGTGGGGGTGCTCATCACCGCAGTTTCAATGTCGCCAGGCCGATCAGGCACAGCAGCATGGTGATGATCCAGAAGCGGATGACGACCTGCGTCTCGGTCCAGCCGCTCTTCTCGAAGTGGTGGTGCAGCGGCGCCATCTTCAGGATGCGCCGGCCCTCGCCGTACTTGCGCTTGGTGTACTTGAACCAGCCGACCTGCAACACCACGCTCAGCACCTCGGCCACGAACACCGCGCCCATGATCCCCAGCACGATCTCCTGCCGGGTGATGATGGCGATGGTGCCCAGCGCGCCGCCCAGGGCCAGCGCGCCCACGTCGCCCATGAACACCTGCGCCGGGTGGGCGTTGAACCACAGGAACGCCAGGCCGGCGCCGGCCAGCGCGCCGCAGAAGATCAGCAGCTCGCCCGCGCCCGGGATGTAGGGGAACAGCAGGTATTTGCTGAGGACCGAGTTGCCGACGATGTAGGCGAAGATGCCCAGCGCCGAGCCCACCAGCACCACCGGCATGATGGCCAGGCCGTCCAGCCCGTCGGTGAAGTTCACCGCATTGCTCGCACCCACCATCACGAAGTAGCTCATCGCGATGAAGCCGAACACCCCCAGCGGGTAGCTCACCGTCTTGAAGAACGGCAGCATCAGGTCGGCCCGCGGCGGCAGGTCGGCGGTGAAGCCGCTCTGCACCCAGTTGATGAACAGCTCCAGCACGCGTTGGTTGTTGGACTCGCTCACCGCAAACGCCAGGTAGGCCGCAGCCACCAGGCCGATCAGAGACTGCCAGAAGAACTTCTCGCGGGAGCGCATGCCCTCGGGGTTCTTGTCGACCACCTTGCGCCAGTCGTCCACCCAGCCCACCGCGCCGAAGCCGAAGGTGACCAGCATCACCACCCAGACGAAGCGGTTGCTCCAGTCGAACCACAGCAGCGTGCTCACGCCGATGCCCAGCAGGATCAGCACGCCGCCCATGGTCGGCGTGCCGCGCTTGGCCAGGTGGCTCTGCATGCCGTAGCCGCGGATGGGCTGGCCGATCTTCAGCTCGGTGAGCTTGCGTATCACCCAGGGGCCCAGGCCCAGGCCGATCAGCAGCGCCGTCATCGCCGCCATCACCGCCCGGAAGGTGATGTACTGGAACACCCGCAGGAAGCCCCATTCGGGGTTGTGCGCCAGCAGCCATTGGGTCAGCGTCAGCAGCATGCGCAATCTCCGGCGGCAGCCTGTGTGGCGGTGGTCTGCAGCGCCACCACCACGCTGGGCATGTGCATGAACTTCGATCCCTTCACCAGCACCGCGCCGCAGGCCGGCGCCTGGCCCAGCGCGGCGATCACCGCCGGCGCATCGGCAAAGTGGCGCGCCCCCGGGCCGAAGGCGCGGGCGGCGTCGGCGCAGGCGCTGCCGGCGGCCCAGAACTGCTCGATGCCGGCGGCATGGGCGTACGCGCCCACCTCGGCATGGAAGGCCGGGCCCTGGTCGCCCACCTCGCCCATGTCGCCCAGCACCAGCCAGCGCGGCGCCGGCAGGCTGGCCAGCACGTCGATGGCCGCGCGCACCGAATCCGGGTTGGCGTTGTAGCTGTCGTCCACCAGCGTGACCGCGCGGCCGGCCCATTGCAGCGGCAGCAGGCGTGAACGCCCTGCCACCGGGCGAAAGGCCGCCAGGCCCTGCACCACCGCCGCCAGCGGCACGCCGGCAGCCAGTGCGCTGCTGGCGGCGGCCAGCGCGTTGTGCAGGTTGTGGCGGCCGGGGATGTGCAGCTGCAGCGTGGCTGCGCCGGCTGGCGTGCGGATGGCGAACTGCCAGTGGCCGCCTTCTGCATCGGCATGCCAAACGGCGGGTGCAGCGGGGTCGGGAATCAAGTCGGCCGGGCCCTGCATCGCGAAGGTGACCTGCCGGCGGCTGCCGGCCAGGCCGCGCCAGACACCGGCATGGGCGTCGTCGGCCGGGTACACCGCCACGCCGTCGGCCGGCAGCACGGTGATGGCGCAGCCGTTCTCCTGCGCCACCGCTTCCACGCTGGCCATGAATTCCTGGTGCTCGCGCTGGGCGTTGTTCACCAGGGCCACCGTCGGGCGGGCGATGGCGGCCAGTTCGGCAATCTCGCCGGGGTGGTTCATGCCCAGCTCGAACACCGCGATGGTGTGAGCGCACTCGCCTGCCGGCTGCAGGCGCAGCACCTGCAGCGGCAGGCCGATGCGGCTGTTGTAGTTGCCGGCGGTGGCCAGGCTCAGCGCACCGGCATGGGCGCGCAGGATGGCCGCCACCATCTGGGTGACGGTGGTCTTGCCGTTGCTGCCGGCCACGGCGATCACCGGGCCGGCATGGCGCAGGCGCCAGCCGGCGGCCAGTTGCTGCAGCGCGGCCAGCGCGTCGGCCACCTGCAGGCCGGGCAGGCCGGCCTCGGCGATGCCATGCTCGGCCAGCGCGGCGGCGGCACCGGCAGCTCTCGCCGTCGGCAGGAAGGCATGGGCGTCGAAGCTGTCGCCGCGCAGCGCCACGAACAGGTCACCGGGCTGCAGCGTGCGGGTGTCGCTGTGCACGCGCAGGATGGGCGTGTCCGGGTCGCCCAGAAGCGTGCTGCCGGGCAGCAGGGCATGCGCTTCGGCCAGCGTCATCAAGGTCATTGGAGCCCCTCGCCCGGCGTGTACGCCGGTCGTTCCCCCATGGGGATCGCGGTCCGGCCTGGGATCGGCCCGGCGCTCGGCCCGCTTTCCGCGCTTGGCTGCCAGCGCACGGGCAGCGACGTCAGCGTCGAGGAAGGGGCGTTTCACGCCGGCCGCGTCCTGGTAGTCCTCATGGCCCTTGCCGGCGATCAGCACCACGTCGTCGGCGGCGGCGTGTTGCACCGCGTGGGCGATGGCGGCGGCGCGGTCTTCGATCTGCGCCGCAGGCGCGCGCTGCAAGCCGGCGCGCACCTGCGCCAGGATGGCCAGCGGGTCTTCCAGGCGCGGGTTGTCGCTGGTCAGCACCACCCGGTCGGCCAGGCGCTCGGCGATGGCACCCATCAGCGGGCGCTTGCTGGCGTCGCGGTTGCCGCCGCAGCCGAACACGCACCACAGCGCGCCGCCACGGGCGGCGGCAAGCGGGCGCAGCGCGCCCAGGGCCTTGTCCAGCGCGTCGGGCGTGTGGGCATAGTCGACCACCACCTCGGGCTGGCCGGCGGCGGTGGGCACGCGGTCCATGCGGCCGGGCACCGGGGTCAGGCGTGGCACCACCGCCGCCGCGTCGGCCAGCGGCACGCCCAGGGCGCGCAGCGCGGCCAGCACGCCCAGCAGATTGCTGGCGTTGTAGTCGCCGATCAGCCGGCTGCACACCGGCACCCGGGCCGTGCCTTCGGCCAGCGTGAACGACAGGCCGCCGCCGGTGTAGCCCAGGTCCAGCGCACGGAGGCGGGCTGGCTGGCAGACGGACACGGTCCACAGATCCAGCCCGCCGGCTTGCAGCTCAGCGGCCAGCGCCGCGCCCTGTGCATCGTCGATGTTGACGACCGCCGCACGCAGGCCGGGCCAGCTGAACAGCGGCCGCTTGGCCGCCCAATAGGCCGCCATGTCGGCGTGGAAGTCGAGGTGGTCGCGGCTGAAGTTGGTGAACTGCGCCACCGTGACCGGCGTGCCGGCCAGGCGCTGCTCGACCAGGCCGATCGACGAGGCCTCGACCGCGCAGGCGGTGAAGCCGGCGTCGGCCATGCGGCGGAAACCGGCATGCAGGGTCACCGGGTCGGGCGTGGTCAGGCCGGTGAAGGTGATGCTGCCGGGCGCGCCGTCCAACGGTGGCTCGCCGACGCCCAGGGTGCCGACCACGCCGCAGCGCCGGCCCAGCGCCGACAGCGCCTGCGCCGTCCACCAGGCGGTGCTGCTCTTGCCGTTGGTGCCGGTGACGGCGACCACGTCCAGCGCCTGCGCCGGCTGGCCGAACCATGCAGCGGCCAGCGGGCCGGTGGCCGCCTTCAGCCCCGGCAGCGTGGCGATGCGAGCGTCGTCGAAAGCGTAGGCCTCGGCACCCTCGGCCTCCACCAGGCAGGCGGCCGCGCCGGCGGCCAGTGCAGCTTGAACGTACCGGCGGCCGTCGGTGGCGTAGCCCGGCCAGGCGATGAAGGCGTCGCCCGGCTGCACCGCGCGGCTGTCGGTGCGCAGCGTGGCCACGCCGCCGGTGCGCACCCGCGCAGCCAGCCAGTCGGCGGCTTGCCGAACGGTGTGCAGGGTGTGCAGTGCAGGTGCCATGGGCTCAGAAGCTTTCCGGCGCGTCGGGCACGGCCTTGGCCAGCACGCGCGGCTTCATTTCCAGGTCGGGCGGCACGCCCAGCACGCGCAGCGTCTGCTGCACCACCTGGCTGAACACCGGCGCGGCCACGGCGCCGCCGTAGTACTTGCCGTTGCTGGGCTCGTCGACCATCACCGCCACCACGATGCGCGGCTTGTCCACCGGCGCCAGGCCGACGAACCAGCTGCGGTACTTGTTGGTGGCGTAGCCCTTGCCCTCCTGCTTGTGCGCGGTGCCGCTCTTGCCGCCCACCGAATAGCCGATGGTCTGCGCCAGCTGCCCGGTGCCGCCGGGGCCGGCGGCCATCTGCAGCATGGTGCGGATCTCGCGCGCGGTCTCGGGCGAGATCACGCGGATGCCCGACACCGGCTGCTCCTGGCGCAACATGGTGATCGGGATCACCTCGCCGTCGCGGGCGAAGGTGGTGTAGGCGCGGGCGATCTGCAGCAGCGACGCCGACAGGCCGTAGCCATAGGCCATGGTGGCCTGCTCGATCGGGCGCCAGGTCTTGTGGGGCCGCAGCCGGCCGGTGACCGCGCCGGGGAAGCTGATCTGCGGCTTCTGGCCGTAGCCCACGCTGGCGTACAGCTCCCACAGCTCGCGCGGCTGCATCTGCATGGCCATGCGCACCGTGCCGATGTTGCTGCTCTTCTGGATCACCTCGCGCACGCTCAGCATGCTGTAGTGGTGGGCGTCCTTGATGGCGATGCCGCTGACCACCACGCTGCCGGCCGAGGCGTTGATCGGCGTCTCGGGCTTGACCTTGCCGGTCTCCAGCGCCCAGGCCACGACGAAGGGCTTCATCGTCGAGCCGGGCTCGAAGATGTCGGTCAGCGCGCGGTTGCGCAGCTGCTCGCCGGTGCGCTTGCCACGCTCACCGGGGTCGTAGCTGGGGTAGTTGGCCAGCGCCAGGATCTCGCCGGTCTGCACGTCCAGCACCACCACGCTGCCGGCCTTGGCCTTGTGCTCGGCCACCGCCTCGCGCACCCGCTGGTAGGCGAAGAACTGCACCTTGGCATCGACCGACAACGCGATGTCGCTGCCGTCCGCCGGCTCGGTGTGGGGGCCCATGTCCTCGATCACCCGGCCCAGGCGGTCCTTGACCACGCCGCGGCTGCCGTTGCGGCCCTGCAGCTGGCGCTGGAAGGCGAGTTCCACGCCCTCCTGGCCCTGGTCTTCCAGGTTGGTGAAGCCGACCACGTGCGCCGCCGACTCGCCCTCGGGGTAGCGGCGGCGGAACTCGCGGCTCTGGTGGACGCCCTTGATGCCCAGCTTGGCGATCTGGGTCCAGGTCTCGGTGTCGACCTGCCGGCGCAGCCAGGCGAAGCTGGCGCTGCCGCTGGCCAGGCGCCGGTCGAGCTCGTTGTCGTTCATGCCCAGCAGCCGGGCGAGCTGGCGGCGCTGCTCGGGCGTGGCCTTCAGCTCCTTGGGGATGGCCCACACACTGGGCACCGGCACGCTGGTGGCCAGCAGCTGGCCGCTGCGGTCGAGCACGCGGCCGCGGGTGGCCGGCACTTCCAGGTTGTGGGCATAGCGCTTCTCGCCCTCTTTCTGGAAGAACTCGGGCTTGACCAGCTGGATCTGTGCCGCCCGCAGCAGCAGACCGGCAAAGCCCAGCGCCACCGCTGCCACCAGGAAGCGGCTGCGCCAGTTGGGCGTCTTGCTGGCCAGCAGCGGGCTGGTGGCGTAGCTGACGCCACGCACGGCGGTGGGGGTCAGCAGCTTCTTCATGGCCGGGCGCCTGACGCGGCCACCATGCCGGCGCCAGTGGCAGCGGGGGACGCCGCCGGGGCGCTCTCGTACATGGTGATGGCCGGCGTGGCGGTGGTCATCTTCAGCTGCTCACGCGCGCTCTTGTCGACCCGCTGGTTGGTGGCCTGCAGCTCACGCTCGGCCTCCAGGCGCTTGTGCTCGCCCTCCAGACGAACGGCTTCCACGTCGGCACGGTGGTCGGCACTGAAGAGCCGGCGTGCGTCGTAGGCAGTGCGCACCAGCAACAGCGCACTGGCGATCACCGCGATCAGCAGCAACACGTTGAGTTTGGTCATGCGAGCACCCCGCTGCGCTCGGCCACCCGCAGCGTGGCCGAGCGGGCGCGCGGGTTGGCGCGCACCTCCGCCTCACCGGGCTTGATGCGGCCCAGCGCCAGCAGCTTCATGGCCTTGGGCGGGGCATACATCGCCGGCGAATGGCGGTCGACCACCTCCTTGCTCTCGCGGGCGATGAAGGTCTTGACGATGCGGTCTTCCAGCGAGTGGAAGCTGATCACCGCCAGCCGCCCGCCCGGTGCCAGCAGGGCCAGCGCAGCGCTCAGCCCCTGCTCGAGCTCCGTGAGCTCACCGTTGACGAGAATCCGAAGAGCTTGAAATGTCCGCGTTGCAGGGTCCTGGCCCGGTTCGCGGGTCTTGACCGCACGAGCCACGACCTGGGCAAGCTCGGCTGTTGTTCGAACAGGGGCCCCGCCGTCCCGGCGAGCAACAAGCGCCTTTGCAACCGGTACAGCAAACCGTTCTTCGCCATAGTCACGAATCACCTCCGCGATGCGGCGCTCGTCGGCGCCGGCCAGAAAGTCAGCGGCGGTCTCGCCACGGGTCGTGTCCATGCGCATGTCCAGCGGCGCATCGAACCGGAAACTGAAGCCCCGCGCGGGGTTGTCGATCTGCGGCGAGCTGACGCCCAGGTCCAGCAGCACGCCGTCCACCTGGGTGATGCCGCGCGCGGCCAGCACCGCCGCCATGTCGGCAAAACTCTCGTGCACGATGGCAAAGCGCGGGTCGGCGGCAGCCAGGGCATCCCCTGCGGCCACCGCCTCGGGGTCCTTGTCGAAGCCGATCAGCCGGCCGGCTGCACCCAGGCGCGCCAGCAGCGCGCGGCTGTGGCCGCCGCGGCCGAAGGTGCCGTCCACATAGGTGCCCTCAGGCCGGATGGCGACCGCGTCGACCGCCTCGACCAGCAGGACCGTGGTGTGCTGCCAGGCAGCTTGCGTAGCCATCAGAAGACAAAGCTCTTGATGGCGTCGGGCATCGGCCCGGCCATGACGTTGGCCTGGTGCGCCGCGTAGCGCGCCGGGTCCCACAGTTCCAGCCGCTGGCCCATGCCCATCAGCAGCACGTCCTTGTCGAGCCCGGCCATGGCGCGCAACTCGGGCGGCACCAGCACGCGGAAGGCGGAATCCACCTCCACGTCGGCGGCGCTGCCGACGAAGAAGCGGCGCCAGCCGTCGGCTTCCATCGGCAGGCCCAGCAGCTTGGCGCGGAATGCTTCCCAGGCCGGACGGGGGAACACCAGCAGGCAGCCCACCGGGTGCTGGGTGAGGGTGAGCTGGTTGTCCGACAAGGCGGCCAGCGCGTCGCGGTGGCGCGCAGGGACGGCCATGCGCCCCTTGCCATCGAGCGACAACGCTGCGGTCCCTTGAAAGACGATTCCAGCCACTTTTCCCCACCTAATCCCACTAATCACCACTTTAGCGCAGAAATCAGGGGAATCCCAGGAGCAGCACTGGAAAAATCAATCAAATCAACTACTTACGGTCTGATCCTCAAGGTGGTTAAAAGCGAAATGCGTTTTAAAATAGGGACTTGCGGGGGCTTGTGAAAGCGGTGGTTGAAATGGTGCGGATCGACTGAAGCAACGCTGGGTGGCCCGGCGTGTGCAGATTGTCACGAACGGCAACCTCAAGTCTTGGCCGATTCGGCCGAGCCGGACGCCGGAAATTCAACCCAGCCAGGCCGAGGCGGGCGGAAACCGAACCAGGCAGACCCAGCGCAACCAGCTTCGCCGGGCCGCCGCAGGTGCTTCGAGGGGGGTCAGTTGCTTTGTTTGATGAGCCGGCCCGAGGCCTGCTGCACCGGCCGGGCGTTCATCGGGTAGAGCCTGGAGAACACGCCGATCTGCTCCTGCGCGATGGGCACCGGGCTTTGCAGCACCATCCACAGCACGCCCTCGCTGCAGGGCGGCGTGGTCAGCGAGCCCATGTAGGTGAAGTAGCGGCGGTCGGCCGGCAGCAGGTGGTTCATGTCGATGTCGCCCCGCACGCTCACCTCGCTGCCCTTTTCCAGCGGCAGGTTGTTCCACACCGTCTGGATCAGCGGCTGGGCAGCGCCGCCGCGGTCCAGCAGCACGGCCACCACCGCCAGGCGGCCTTCGGGGTCCTTGTGTACCAGGTGCGCCACCATGTCGAACTGGCGGCCGTTGATGCGCTCTTCCGACGGGCGGTGGAAGTGGAACTGCACCAGGTCGTAGCGCCGCCCCTGCACCTCGATGGCATTGCCGCCGCCCACGTTCACCTGGATGGTGTGGCCGTTGTCGACCACGCCGAAAGCCGACGGCCGGTAGTCGAACTGGATCGGCTCCAGGTCCACCTTCACGCCGCTGCGGATGTCGATCGGGCTCTGGCGGCTGCCGCTGGCGCAGGTGGCGAACTCCGGCTTCATCTGGCCCCACTGCTCGGGGCCACCTTCACCAGCGTAGCCCCAGTGGGCGGCATGCGGGCCGGGCGCCTGGCCCGCTGCCGCCTTGGCCGCCCGCAGCCGGGCCACCTTGGCGGGCGTGCCACCACGCGCATCGGCCTGGCCCTTGCGCTCGGCAAGCGCGGCGCCAGAGCCGGGCGCCGGCTCGGCATTCGCCTTCGAGACCACCCGCACCACGTAGGGCGTTGGGGCCTCGGGCACCTTGATCGCGCCCAGCCTGGTGGCCAGCTTCTCGCGCAGCGTGTCCATCGGGTCGGCCGGGCCGGCAGCAGCCGGCCGGCCCGGCTCGGCTGCCACAGGCTTGGCTGCGGGCTTGGCTGCGGGCTTGGCCGTTACCGGGGCTTGGCCGTCCGACGCCCGGGCGGGCGCGGCCAGGCACAGCAGGGCGGCCGCAGCCAGCAGGCCGGCGGCCAGGTGGCGTGCAGTGGCTGATTGGCGATTGGGGGCGAAACTGCGAACGGTGTGGGGCATGGCGGGCACTCGCGACAGATGTGAGGGTGGCGCGACCGGCCCATCCCGTTCCCAGTGCTATCGGCCGCCCCGGCCCGAGCTTGAGATCAGACCGGCAGGCGCTTGATGCCCAGCCAGGCCACCAGCCCCACCAGCATCAGCCCCAGCGACGCCAGCGCCAGCCCCAGCGTGGAGTGCATCACCAGCGGCGACACCACGCCGGCCACCAGGGCGTTGGCCACGCTGCCCACGCAGGACTGCAGGCTGCTGGCCATGCCGCGCCGGTCGGGCGCCAGGTCCAGCACCATCAGCGTGACCACCGGCACCATCAGCGCCCAGCCGAAGGCGAACACCGCCACCGGCAGCAAGGCCCAGGCCGGGTGCGGCGCCAGCGTGGCATTCAGTGCCACGTTCACCAGCGAGCAGGCCAGCATGATGGCGAAGCCCCAGCGGATCTGCCGGCGCGGCGGCCAGCGCCCGGCCAGCCGGCCGCTGACGGCGGCGCCGGACATGATGCCGGCGATGGTCAGCAGGAAGAACCAGTAGAACTGCGTCGGCGCCAGCTGCAGATGGGTGCCCAGCCATTCGGGCGCCGACAGCACATACAGGAACATGCCGTTGAACGGCACCCCGCTGGCCAGCACCAGCAAGCCGAAGCGCGGGTTGCGCACCAGCGCGGCATAGGCCCGCATCAGCGGGCGCGGCGCGAACGACTGGCGCGCCGACGGGTGCAGCGTTTCCGGCAGGTAGCGCACGGACAGCGCCAGCAGCAGCAGGCCGACGCCCACCAGCAGCCAGAAGATCGCCTGCCAGCCCACCGCCACGAACAGCAGCCCGCCCAGCACCGGCGCGATGGCCGGCGCCACGCCGAAGAAGATCGTCACCTGCGACATCA
This sequence comes from Burkholderiales bacterium, assembly GCA_038246615.1. Taxonomy (GTDB): domain Bacteria; phylum Pseudomonadota; class Gammaproteobacteria; order Burkholderiales; family Burkholderiaceae_C; genus Pseudaquabacterium. The sequence goes on along the minus strand of JBBRVT010000006.1, from coordinate 2,697 downwards.
CACGCTGGGCGTCGACCGGCGCGAACATGTCGCGGATGATGGCGCGCGAGACCACCACGCCAGCACCGGAAGCCATGCCCTGCAGCGCGCGGAAGGTCACCAGCTGCGCGATGGTCTCGCTCAGAGCACAGCCCACCGAGGCCAGCGTGAACAGCGCCAGCCCCCACAGCACCACCGGCCGGCGGCCATAGCGGTCGGACAGCGCGCCGTGGAACAGGTTCATCAGCGCAAAGCCGAACAGGTAGGCCGACAACGTCTGCTGCATCTGCGCCGGCGTGGCCGACAGCGACTTCGCAATGCCGGTGAACGCCGGCAGATAGGTGTCGATCGAGAACGGGCCCAGCGTGCCCAGCGCAGCCAGCAGGGCGGCCAGCAGCCAGGGGCGGTGCGGCCAGAGGGTCTTGGCGTCGGGATTCAAGGCGTGCTCGCAAAAATGACAATGGCCGGCAGCCCCGGGTGGGGGTTGCCGGCCGAACGATTAGTGTGAAGCGAGCCGATAGGCCGGATTCTGTGCAGCGCCTGCGCCCCTTGCAGGGTGCCGGCGCCGTGACCGCCATTCCTCTGGGCCGGGGGTCGCCCGCCCGGCTCGATGCCACCTACCCGCACACTCCCCGGGCCGGATCAACGTGTGCCTATTCGGTGTTGCTGCGCGTAGAGATTGCCCGTTTCACCCGAACTGAATCGGCTCGTCTCTGTTGCTCTGATCCGCACCTCACGGTGGACAGCCGTTAGCTGCTACGCCGCCCTGTGCAGTCCGGACCTTCCTCCAGGGCCACCTTTCGGTGCTTGCCCCAGCGGCGGTCTGGCTCACTTCACCATGCCATTATCGCGGCTGGCACCCAACCCGCCCCCCGCAAGGAGACACTGCATGAAAGCCGACAACATCCTGGCCACCATCGGCCACACACCGCACATCCGCGTCCACCGCCTGTTCGGCCCTGGCGCCAACGTGTGGATCAAGAGCGAGCGCAGCAACCCCGGCGGCTCGATCAAGGACCGCATCGCCCTGGCCATGGTGGAGGCCGCCGAAGCCAGCGGCGCCCTGCTGCCAGGCGGCACCATCATCGAGCCCACCAGCGGCAACACCGGCATCGGGCTGGCGATGGTGGCCGCCGTCAAGGGCTACAAGCTGGTGCTGGTGATGCCCGACAGCATGAGCGTGGAGCGCCGCCGCCTGATGCTGGCCTACGGCGCCAGCTTCGACCTGACCCCGCGCGAGAAGGGCATGAAGGGCTCGATCGCCCGCGCGCAAGAGTTGGTGGCGCAGACGCCCGGCGCCTGGATGCCGCAGCAGTTCGACAACCCGGCCAACATCGAGGTGCATGTGCGCACCACGGCCGAGGAGATCGCGGCTGACTTCCCAGAAGGCCTGGACGCCATCATCACCGGCGTGGGCACCGGCGGCCACCTCACCGGCTGCGCCCAGGTGCTGAAGGCACGCTGGCCGCAGCTGAAGGTGTTTGCGGTCGAGCCATCGGCCAGCCCGGTGATCAGCGGCGGCGCACCCAGCCCGCACCCGATCCAGGGCATCGGCGCCGGCTTCATCCCGACCAACCTGCACACCGCCCTGCTCGACGGCGTGGTGCAGGTAGAGGCCGAGGCCGCGCGCGAGATGGCCCGCCGGTCGGCGCGTGAGGAAGGCATCCTGGTCGGCATCAGCAGCGGCGCCACGCTGGCCGCCATTGCGCAGAAGTTGCCCGAGCTGGGCGCCGGGGCACGGGTGCTGGGCTTCAACTACGACACCGGCGAGCGGTATCTGTCGATCGAGGGGTTCTTGCCGGCCTGAGCAGCGTCCATGTAAGCCCGGCCTGAGCGCGGCGCCCGCAGAGAATTGATCATGGCGAAACCCTGACTAGCTCGCTATTTGAGCGACCTTGTCGGCAGAATGAACTGCACGACAAGATTCAGGGAGTGAACATGCCGTCAGCTAGCTTCGGCTATTGGGGCAAGGCCCGGCCAGGTGAAGCCAGTGCGTACTGTCACCTGCTGCCGTACCACAGCCTCGACGTGGCGGCGGTTGGCTTGGCTGCGCTGCGGCGCTTGCCCGCGCTGCGCACGCTGTTCTGCCAGGAACTCGGGCTCGCGCCCGCCGCGCTGGAATCCTGGGTTGGGTTCTGGCTGGCGCTGCACGACCTGGGCAAGTTCGCCGAATCTTTCCAGAGCCAGTGCCCTGACGTCTTCAAGCAACTTCGCGGCCGGCCGCCCAACCCCGCCAAGCCCTACACGCTGCGCCACGACAGCCTGGGCATGCTGTTCTGGAAGGATGTGCTGCGAGACCAGGTGATCGATGACGCCTGGTTCGGCAACCGATCAGAGGATCTGGCCGACGGCCTGGACGCGTGGGCCCGCGCCTGCACAGGCCACCACGGGCAGCCGCCTACCGAGGGCGCCTACTGGGGCCAGCACTTCGACCCCCAGCAAGACCGCGCTGCCACGCTGAACTTTGTCGATGCGATGCGGCAACAGTTTCTGCCGCAAGAGGTTGTAGACGCCATTGCCGCGCAAGACCCCAGCCGCTTTCTGGCTGCCAGTGCAACGCTGTCGTGGTGGCTGGCGGGCCTGGCCGTGCTGGCCGACTGGTTGGGGTCGAATACGCTGTTCTTCGCCTACAAAGACCAGCCCATGGCTTTGGACGACTATTGGCGGCACGCCTGCCGCCAGGCGGACGTGGCGCTGACGGCCAGCGGCGTATTGCCT